>CAVFUV010000031.1:0-14471 GCA_963625735.1 bacterium | reverse complement strand
TATATGCAGTCCGCAAAGTGGGCGGATGTAAAAAAGGAATGGGCATCAACTCTCTATTCGGGCTTTGACAGGAACGGAACAAGAGTTCTTACCGCACTCATAATGGAGCGTCATATTCCTCTTGCGGGCAAAATATGGTACTCCCCCGCAGGGGCTGTGTGTGACTATCAGAATACCGAGCTTATAGCCGACTTTTCTTCATTTATGAAGGACGAGATGAAAAAACACGGTGCGACAGCTCTTTTCTTTGACCCCTGCATTGAACTGAGAATTAACGGCGTAAAGCAGGATAAGGGCAAGGCCGTTCACGATACCCTCGTAAAAAACGGCTTCACGCTTAACACCGACGCTTCAAAATGTCTCTATAAAGCACCTGTTCAGCTTATTCTGTCACTTAAGAACGAAAACGGAGAGCAGAAAACTCCGCAGAGTCTTCTTAAGGGCTTTGAAAAGGGTATAAGATATTCCGTGAGAATAGGCGAACAGAGAGGGCTTGTCGACGGCGTTTACACATATGACGACATAAAGAAAAATCCGCAGATCATGCGTGACTATCTTGACGTTATGCATGACACTTCATCCCGTGACGACTTTGTCGAAAGGGGCGGCGAATACTGTGAACGCCTTCTTAACGTCTTCGGCGGCGAGCAGATGGACATTATGCTTGTCTACTACGACAAAAACAAGGACAAGGCTCAACAGGCGGAACGCCTTAAACGCAAAGAGGAGCTTGAAAAGGCCCTCCCCGATGCTCCGCAGAAAAAAATCAGAGGCATAAAAGAAGAGATTGAGTCAATCGACCGTCAGACCGAGCATTACGAGACAAGAGTAAAAGAGACCGAAAATATCCCCGGTGACAGAATCTGCGTATCGGGCGGCATGACTGTTCACTATAACGGAATGTCATCGTGCCTTTTCGGCGGTGCTAAAAATCTGCTGAGAAACGAGCTCCGTTCAAGTCACTACTTTAATTTCAGAAGAATATGCCGTTCGATAGAGCTTGACAACGACTATCACGACTTGGGCTATGTGCTTCTTAAGAACGTTCCGCCGGATACAGACGGCACTTTGGGCGAATGCGTACCGCAGGATAATTTCGAGGGCATATGCGCATTTAAAAAGAGCTTCGGCGCGGACTATATCGAATATATCGGCGAATATGTGCTTGTAGCGAACAAAGCCAAATATTTCTCCTACACTCATCTTATCGACCCCGCCCGTGAGGCACAGGCCGTTGTAAACAGAATCGTAAGACACGAGAGAGATAAAAAATAAAAACTTTTCATTAAAATAAATCCCGGGAGGTATTCGGACATGGCAATAATAACATTGTATCACGGTTCACCGAACAAAGAAGTTATGCCGACCTACGGCAAGGGAAACGACAAGCACGACTACGGCAGAGGCTTTTATCTGACGGAGGACTTGAACCTTGCCAAGGAGTGGGCTGTCTGCCGTCCGGATGAGACTGTCGGCTATGTTCATAAATTCGAATTGAACAGCGACGGATTGAAAATTCTGGATTTTCAAAAATATAATGTCTTGTCGTGGCTTGCCGAGCTTATGAAGCACAGAGATGCCGCAGACTCAAAGCGTTATCATATGCTTGCCGAAAAATTTATCGCCAAATACGGCATAGATACAGCCGAATACGATATTATAAAGGGGTGGCGTGCGGACGCTTCATATTTCTATATTGCACGGGAATTTGTCCGTGATAATATTGATTTGGAAATTCTTGAGGAATTGCTTTCGCTCGGCGGTCTGGGTATTCAGTATTGCATAAAATCGGAGCTTGCATATTCCGAGCTGAAAAAAACCGACGAAATTATTGCAGTTGATTACTCCGAATTTAACACAAAATACAACGACAGAGACGCCGCCGCAAGAGAAAATATGTACAACCTCGTTAATTCGGATAAAAACAAGGTTATAAATGTTTTCAGTACACTTTTTTAAGAGGTGATAAAAATGCAGGCATATTCAAAAGCTTATCTTAATGATGTAGTGGAAAACCAGGGGAAGCTTTTTGATTTTATAGCACAGAGCTACCCGAAAAAAGACACTGCCGACTTTATTAACAATTATATGACAAGCAAAACAAGACAAAGCATTGACAGAGCAATGGCGTATGTAAACACGATGACCGCAAGTGAGCTTTGGAATTATTTTTGCGATACCGAAAATTTCAAGCTGAAGGACGGCACATCGCTTAAAGGTTTTGTGCCGGCATGGATCGGGGAATTCTATGCCTTTTATCAATGGTATTATAATATGCCAAGCAATGAAGTTCTGAAAAAAGTACCGCTCGGCTTTCTGATAAAGGCATACAGCGGACTTCATGATTTGGATCTCGGTCTCGCCGTTCAGAAGGTAGGTGCAGCACAGTGAATGTAATATGCTTCCATAACCCCGATGAAGAGAACGGGTGTCTGAGCAACTGGTATCTGAGTGATTTTACGGTTGACGGCATGAAATTTTCTTCGATGGAACAGTATATGATGTATAAAAAAGCCATAACCTTCAACGATACCGCCATTGCGAAACAGATTCTTGACACCGACAATGTGAGCGTCATAAAAAATCTCGGACGGCAGGTATCAAATTACAATAACACCGTCTGGAACGGCATAAGACAGATTGTGGTTTATGAGGGCCTTCTTGCGAAATATACACAGAATGAGGAGCTTAAAAGCTTTCTCAAATCAACCGGCGACACCATGCTTGCGGAATGCGCCGTCAATGACAGAATATGGGCAATCGGCCTTTCAATGACCGACCCCAACCGCTTTGACATGTCAAAATGGCAGGGTCAGAACCTCCTCGGCTTCGCAACAATGCTGGTACGAAACAAACTGTAAAATAATACTATGCAAAATGCGTAATGCATAATTGAGAAAAACGCCAATGTATTTTGAACTATAAGCCAACACCAAATATAAATCTTTTATTCTGAAAATCAGTTTTTAATTCTGTGAAGCTATATAATTAAAGACACGCAGTGTCTTCCTTGGTTTCCGGCCCCTGGCCACTGGCCACTGACCACTCATACTAATTGCTAACTGCTAATTGCTGATTACCCAACATCTATCCTCTTAAAATAAAATATCACCAAAGGAGCTGCGTTAAAATGACTCTGAACGGCCATCTGTTTGCGTCCCTCGCGTCAACTCCCGTAAATCCGCTCTGGGAGAAACACACCGCACGTCTGTCTCCGTTAAAAGAAAAGCCGAATGACTGCCGAAACCCGTACGAACGGGACTACACCCGTATTCTGCACTCTCTTGCGTACCGCAGGCTAAAGCACAAGACACAGGTATTTTTCAATGTCGACAATGACCACATCTGCACAAGAATGGAACATGTGTCGCATGTTGAAAGTGTCGCCTCAACCATTGCAAAGGATCTGGGGCTGTCTGTCGATTTGACAAGAGCCATCGCACTGGGGCACGACTTAGGGCATGCTCCGTTCGGTCATCAGGGTGAGAGGGAGCTTGACAGACTGTCGAGAGAATATCTTAACGAGAGCTTTTTCCATGAAAAAAACGGGCTTCGCTTTGTTGATAAAATAGAGCTTTTAGAGGACGACTACCGCACACAGCGGCCGCTTGACCTTACATACGCCGTGCGTGACGGAATCATATCCCACTGCGGCGAGGTTGACGACAACGGGCTTTTTCCGAGGGGCGAATATATCGACCTCAACACCTTCACCGAAAGCGGACAGTATCAGCCGTTCACATGGGAAGGGTGCGTTGTCAAGCTGTCCGATAAAATAGCGTATGTCGGGCGTGATATCGAGGACGCAATTCGCCTTCGTTTTCTGTCGAAGGAGTGCCTTGATATTCTGACTGATATGGCGAGGGAATACGACAAAAACGCCATTAACACAACAGTCATCATACATAATATGATATATGACGTGTGCAAAAATTCCACTCCCGAACGGGGTATTTGTCTGTCGGATACATTTGCCGAACAGCTTAAGGCCATAAAAGATTTTAATTATAAATACATTTATAAGAACAAGCGCCTTGACGCTTTTACGGCGTACTCCCGTGTAGTTGTTGAGCAGCTCTTTAACGCGCTTCTGGACGCCTACGACTGCGAAAACACCGTATCGGAATTAAACCGCCGCAAGGAATATTATCCCATGCTTATGGGTGAATTTGCCAAGTGGATTTCAAAATACTGTCTGCCGAGCATGAACCTGTTTGAGTTCGTTTCGGAAAACAGCACAAAATGCCTTAACGAAAAAATCTACGGCACGCTTGAAACAAGAGAAATATATATCCGAGCGATAATAGACTATATTTCGGGCATGAGCGATAACTTTGCGATTAAGGCGTTTAATGAGCTGATAACATACTAGCACAAGTGTGGAATTTGGAGTGTGGAGTGTGGAGTTAAAAACCGCAAAACTGTACACTTATTGTCCGCGAGGCAAACTCCGCTCCACACACTCCACTCTCCACACTAATAAAGGCTTTTTGATAATATAATTCTCCAACCGGAAAGGTGACCTGCATGAAAAACTCCCCCATATCAAAAATCATATTGCTTTCTCTTGTTTTCTGCCTCATTTTCTGCTCGTGCGGGAAGGCGGAGAAAGAGGATGAAACGACCGAGGCGGCTGTGCCGGAAGAGACGACCTATGAAACACCCCCGATGGAAACGATTTCGCCCGCCACATATACAAAAGAAATTCCGTTCGATATTGAAATGAATTATTATGACGATGTCGACAAGTCCTCTTTTAAGGAAGTGGACGAGGACGATGCCGTTATTTCGGGCATGGAAGCCGACAACATCTATCAGGATGAACGGGGATACGAATACTATGTTCTGTCAACAGGTGCGGTTGCGGTCACATTTATTGAGGGTGACGAAGCGTATTCCGGCTATTACCGCACAGACGGCTCTCTGCAATATCTCGGTTCAAGTGAAACAGGCTGGTATTTCACCGAGGACGGCACGCTTGATCTTGTCAGCTACACATATGTAAATCCGTATAATTCCGAAGTCGTTTCATACTATACCCCCGACGGCACACGCACTGTAATTTCCGCCGCCGGCACATATTATAACGATGACTATTCGGAGCTGACCTTAGAAGAACAGATAGCCTTCCTAAAACGCATCGGCGACACATCCGTCACGGAAGAAGAAACCTCTGTCGAAGAATAACACAGGTAACAGACTATGAATATTTATGTTTATGAATGCTTCAGCTCAGACGACAGCCGACTTATGGGCACACTGTTTGTTGACACGTCGAAAAAGAACGAGCATTTTTCATTTGAATATTCCGATGAATGGTTAAGCCGTGTAAAACTCGATTTTCGGCTTGAACCCGATATTTTTCCGTTTGGCGGCAGGCAGTTCCCGACCGGGAATGAATTCGGTATTTTTTCGGATTCATGCCCCGACCGCTGGGGACGCGCCCTTATAAACAGGCGTGAAAGAATACTTGCCGACAAAGAGAAAAGAAAACCAAGGGAGCTTCATACGAGTGACTACCTGCTCGGCGTTTACGATGAAACAAGAATGGGTGCGCTCCGATTTAAAACAGACCCCGACGGCGAATTTCTGTCGAATGACTCGGAGTCTGCCGCTCCCCCGTGGGCAACACTCAGAACACTCGAAGAAGCATCCCGAAATTATGAGTCGGATGAAAATTTTCTGAATGACAAGTGGTTAAGACAGCTCATAAAGCCCGGTTCATCCCTCGGCGGCACAAGACCCAAAGCAAATATAGAAGCGCCGGACGGCAGTCTGTGGATTGCGAAATTTCCGTCAAAGCACGACGAGCAGAACACAGGTGCATGGGAAAAGACCGCACACGACCTCGCGAAAATATGCGGACTTAATGTCCCCGACGCAAAGCTCGAAAGCTTTTCGAAGATCGGAAGCACATTCCTTGTGAAACGCTTTGACCGTGACGGCAAAAAACGCATCCATTTTTCTTCCGCAATGTCACTCCTCGGAAAAACCGACGGCGACGGGGCGGACAACAACTGCGGTTACCCCGATATGGCATCATTTCTTGACATTAACGGGGCAAATCCGAAACGGGATAAAGAAGAACTGTGGAAGAGAATTGTTTTTAATATGGCGATATCAAACACCGACGACCATTTCAGAAATCACGGTTTTATCCTGACCGAAAAAGGATGGACACTGTCGCCGATGTATGACGTAAACCCCACCCCATACGGTGACGAGCTGTCGCTTAATGTAAGCGAGACAGACAACAGAATTTCTTATGAACTCGCAATAGACTGCGCTCCACTGTACGGAATAGGCAAGGATACCGCCGTACTTATTGCGGACAGAATTATTACCACCGTAAATTCAAACTGGGAACGCATTGCGGCAGAGTGCGGACTCAGTCGAGGCTCAATAGAATTTATGCGGCCCGCTTTCGGTCTTTTGCCGCACACAGAAAATTAGACAAAGGATATTTTTATGGACATCAAAGAAAAACTCTGCACCGAATTTCCGGTAAAGCCGGTTTATATGGAGAACATTATAAAGCTTATCGACGACGGGAACACAATTCCGTTCATCGCGCGTTACAGAAAAGAAATGCACGGCACGTGTGACGATCAGATTCTGCGTGACATCGCGGACAGACTTCAGTATTTAAGAAACCTCGAAAAGAAAAAAGAGGACTATGCCGCTTCCATTACGGAGCAGGGCAAAATGACAGGCGAGATAGCCGATGCCATCGACAAGGCGGAAACGCTTGCCGTACTCGAAGACATCTATCGTCCGTTTAAGCAGAAACGCCGCACAAGGGCGACAATCGCAAAAGAAAAGGGTCTGGAGCCTTTAGCCGATATTCTGCTTAAAGCCGAGCTGAAGGACACCGATCCGTTAACCGTCGCCGCCGATTTTATAAATTCCGAAAAGGAAGTTAACACGGCCGAGGATGCTCTGGCGGGCGCGGGCGACATTATAGCCGAGATTATGAGCGACTCGCCCGAAATCAGAAAGGAATTAAAGCAGCTCATTTACAGAAAAGGCGTTATTCACTCCGAAGCGAAAACCGAGGACGACAGCGTTTATTCAATGTATTATGACTATTCGGAGGCTGTCGGCAAAATTCCGTCACACAGAATTCTGGCGATTAACCGAGGCGAAAAGGAAGACATATTAAAGGTGTCAATTCAGATTGATGACGTGTCCGCTCTCGGCATTTTTTATCGTCAGTTTGTAAAATTCGGTTCATTCTCGGCCGAGTTTATAAGAGAGACAGCCGCGGACAGCTATAACAGGCTTGTTTTTCCGAGTGTCGAAAGAGAGATAAGAAACGACCTGACCGAAAAAGCCGGCGAACAGGCAATAAAGATGTTCGGTCAGAATTTAAAACCCCTTCTTATGCAGCCGCCGATAAAAGACAAGGTTGTGCTGGCTGTTGACCCGGCATACCGCACCGGGTGCAAACTGGCGGTAACGGACGGCACGGGCAAGGTGCTCTACACCGGCGTAATATACCCCACCCCGCCGCAGAACAGAACGCAGGAGTCCGCCGCCAAGGTAAAAGGGCTTATAAAGCAGTTCGGCATTGAATGCATTTCAATAGGCAACGGCACGGCATCAAAGGAAGCCGAGATTTTTGTTGCCGACACAATAAAGGAGTATAACGGCGCGGTTACGTATATGGTAGTAAACGAAGCCGGCGCGTCCGTTTATTCCGCGTCGAAACTAGGCGCAAAGGAGTTCCCGGATTTTGACGTATCCGTTCGTTCCGCAGTATCAATCGCAAGACGCCTTCAGGATCCGCTCTCGGAGCTTGTCAAAATCGACCCCAAGAGCATAGGCGTGGGGCAGTATCAGCACGATGTGCCCGAAGCGAGACTTAACGAGTCGCTGCGAGGTGTGGTTGAGGACTGCGTAAACTCCGTCGGTGTTGATATAAACACGGCATCGCCCTCACTGCTTAAATATGTGTCGGGTGTGTCAGGTGCGGTTGCGGACAATATTGTGGCGTACCGTGACGAAAACGGAGCTTTCACTTCCCGTGTTCAGCTTAAAAAAGTAAAGGGCTTAGGGCCTAAGGCGTACGAACAGTGCGCGGGCTTTCTGCGTGTGGTCGGCGGCAAGGAACCGCTTGACAACACAGGCGTTCACCCCGAGTCATACGAGGCCGCAAAGAAGCTGTTGTCCGTTGTGGGCATTGACCCCAAAAAAGCGGGCAAGGAGGCACTGACAACTCTTAAAGCGAGTGTCGACTCACTCGGCACGGCAAAAACTGCGGACGAGTGCGGGGTAGGCATTCCGACATTAAACGACATTGTGACAGAGCTGTCAAAACCCGGCAGAGACATTCGTGACGCCCTGCCCAAACCCGTTTTAAGAAGCGATCTGTTAAGCCTCGAGGATCTTAAAGAAGGCATGGAGATAACGGGCACAGTAAGAAACGTCATAGACTTCGGCGTGTTTGTCGACATTGGCGTGCATCAGGACGGACTTGTGCATATCTCTCAGATAACAGACAGATATATAAGGCATCCCTCCGAGGTGCTAAAGGTCGGCGACACCGTTAAAGTCAGAGTCATGAGCGTCGACACAAAGAAAAAGCGTATATCACTGACAATGAAAGGATCAGGCAAGTGAAAACCCTACTCCCCTACATGAAAAATTACCGTGTGCAGTGCGTTTTAGCTCCGCTTTTCAAAATGATAGAGGCACTTCTGGAGCTTTTTGTGCCGCTCGCGGTCAAGAACATAATCGATATAGGCATCGGCAACGGCGACAAGGCATACACAATAAAAATGTGCGGAATGCTTGTCGTGCTCGCTCTTGCAGGGCTTTTCTTTTCACTTACGGCACAGTATTTCGCCGCCTACGCCGCCACCGGCATAACAAACGGCATAAAATGCGCGCTGTTTAACAAGATATCGTCATTCGGCTACACCGAAACGGACACCTTCGGCACATCGGCTCTTATAACCCGAATTACGGGCGACGCCGACAAGGTGCAAAGCGGCATTAACATAGCGCTGCGTCTTCTGATGCGTTCTCCGTTTGTCGTTTTCGGCGCTGTTATAATGGCGTTTGTTGTGGACACGACAAAAAGCTCCACGGCGCTCATTTTCACTGCGACCGTCCCTGCTCTGTCGATTGTCGTCTTCGGCATCATGTTCATCACAATGCCGATGTATACAAAGGTGCAGAAGGCTCTCGATAAGGTTACAGGCGATGTAAGAGGACACTTAAACGGCGTTCGTGTTCTTCGCGCGTTCGGCAGAGAGGAAGCGGAAAAGGAAGCGTTCAACACTTCAACCGAAACGCTCAACCGTCTTCAGCGTTCGGCGGGGCGTGTGTCCGCTCTTATGAATCCCGTTACATACATTATTATAAATATAGCGACAATTGTGCTCATATGGTGCGGTGCGATTAAGGTTGACAAGGGGCTGCTGACACAGGGCACGGTTGTGGCTCTCTACAACTATATGGCACAGATTCTTGTGGAGCTTATTAAATTCGCCGACCTGATTATAAATATTTCAAAGGCACTGGCATCCGCCGGGCGTATCGGCGACGTGCTGACGACCGAAAACTCACAGAGCTATCCCGACCCCGGTGCGACACCCGATTTTAACGCTCCCGCAATTGAAATGCGTGATGTGTCATTCACATACAAAAACGCCGGCGCACCGAGCCTTACGGATATTTCATTTACGCTCGAAAAAGGCAAACGCCTCGGCGTTACGGGTTCAACCGGCTCGGGCAAGACGACAATTGTAAATCTTATTCCCCGTTTTTATGACTGCACAGAGGGTGAAGTACGCCTTTTCGGGCATAATGTTCTTGAATACAGCCGCAAGACGCTCGACTCTCTTGTTGCCGTTGTTCCGCAGAAGGCGGCGCTTTTTAAGGGCACGATAAGAGAAAATATGCAGTGGGGCAACGAAAACGCCACCGACGAAGAAATTATGGAAGCGATAACCGCCGCTCAGTGTGCCGATGTTGTGGCGTCGAAGGCAAACGGACTTGATGAAATGATCGAGCAGAACGGCGCCAATCTTTCGGGCGGTCAAAGACAGCGGCTTACAATCGCCCGTGCGCTTATGAAAAAGACACCGATTGTCATTCTTGACGACTCGGCATCCGCTCTCGATTTTGCGACGGACGCACGGCTCAACAAGGCTCTGTCCGAGCTGCCGTGGCACCCGGCGACCGTTATAATTTCCTTAAGAACCGGCAGTATAAGAAACGCCGATGAAATAATGGTAATGGACGACGGAAAAGCCGCCGAAACGGGCACGCACAGCACGCTTGTAAAGCTCGGCGGAATTTATTCCGAAATCAATTCCGCTTCGGGAGGTGATGACAGTGGCAGATAAAAAATCAAAGCTCAAAGCACCGTCCGGGACGGTTAAAAAAGTGCTTAAATTTATTTCCGGCTACAAGATGTCGCTCTTCTGGTCACTTGTCACCGCCGCAATAGGCGTTGTGCTTAATATTCTTATTCCGCTGTGGTTCGGCAACGCGATTGACCTTATCGTGTCCGCCAGAGAAGTGGGATTTGACGGAATAAAGAGCATAATGCTTAAAATCGCCGCCGCGATAGGCGTCTGCGCGCTTGCGACATGGATAATGTCAATGCTGAACAACCGCATAACATACGGCATTGTCAAAGACATTCGCCGCCGAGCATTCAACAGAATAACCGAACTGCCGCTGAAATACCTCGACTCACACCCCACGGGCGACACGGTCAACAGACTTATAAGCGATGTCGACACATTCGCCGACGGTCTTCTGATGGGCTTTACGCAGTTCTTTACCGGTGTTCTTACCATAATCGGCACGCTTATAATGCTTATAAGGCTTAATATTTTTGTAGCCTTAGCCGTAGTGTGTCTGACTCCCCTGTCGCTTTTCACGGCGCGTTTTATCGCGACACACACATACAGATATTTTCGTGAGCAGTCAATCCAAAAGGCAGAGGCAACCGCAATAGCCGATGAGACCTTTTCGAACATAAAAACGGTAAAGGCGTTCTCCCGTGAAAAAATTATCACCGAAAAATATGAGATGACAAGCGAACAGGTACGAAAAACATCCCTCAGAGCGTTGTTTCTGTCGTCAACATCAAACCCCACAACACGCTTTATAAATGCCGTTGTATACGCCGCCGTCGCACTTGTCGGCGCGCTGAATATTCTGTCGGGCGGCACAATGACACCGGGACTTCTGTCGTCCGCTCTGTCGTACGCAAACCGCTACACAAAGCCGTTTAACGAAATTTCTTCCGTTTTTGCCGAGCTTGAAAACGCCCTTGCGTGTGCCTCACGTGTAATCGATTTAATCGAAGAAAAGGCAGAGGACAAGGACAGCGACACGGCAATAAAAGAATTTACGCCGAAGGGCGACATTGAAATAAATGACGTCAGATTCTCTTACACGCCCGAAGTGCCGCTTATAGAAAATTTCAATCTGTCTGTAAAAAGCGGCGAGCGTGTCGCGATTGTAGGGCCTACGGGATGCGGCAAAACCACATTCATAAATCTGCTGATGCGTTTTTATGACGTAAATTCCGGCACGATTTCAATTGACGGAGTTAACAGCACAACGCTTACACGCCACGCCCTGAGATCAAGCTTCGGTATGGTACTGCAGGAGACATGGCTGAAGCCCGGCACAATAAAAGAAAACATAGCGATGGGCAAGCCCGACGCCACGGACGAAGAAATCATAACTGCGGCAAAGCACTCACACGCCCACTCGTTTATAAAACGCCTCCCGAACGGCTACGACACCGTTATAGGCGAGGACGGAGGCAGTCTGTCGCAGGGACAGAAACAGCTTCTGTGCATATCACGTGTTATGCTTATGCTGCCGCCCATACTCATTCTTGACGAAGCAACATCATCAATAGATATGCGAACCGAAATAAAGGTACAGGATGCCTTTAAGGAGCTTATGACGGGCCGCACGAGCTTTATTGTAGCACACCGTCTGTCGACAATTATAAACTCCGATATGATAATCGTTATGAACAAGGGGCATATCATAGAACAGGGCACACACAGACAGCTTCTTGATAAAGGCGGATTTTATGCGGAGCTGTGGAACTCACAGTACAGCAATTAGGGGTCAGGGACCGGGGGCCGGGGCCAGAGACCGGGGAACGGAAAACGCTAAAGCGTTTTGAATTATACAGCTTCGCGAATTGTAATGTTTTCATTTAAGATATAGTTTTAATGTTTGCGAAGCTTATACAATCCAAGACACGCAGTGTCTTCCGCTTCCCCTGACCCCCGGTCCCCGTCACCCGGCCCCTTAAGCCAAATTTTGACAATCGCTGTCCACTATATAAAAGGATGTTTGTTATGATAATTCAGCCAATCGCCCGCATCCGCACGGATTTTCCGTCAAAGTTCGGAATACCCAGACAGAGCGGTCTTGCGGATAACATAAGTGAAATTATTTTTGAACCGAAATACAGAACAGACGAAGCGTTAAGAGGCATTGACGGCTATTCACATCTGTGGCTTATATGGGAGTTTACGGAGGCCAGACAGGAGAATTTTTCTCCGACCGTTCGTCCTCCGAGGCTCGGCGGCAATGTCAGAATGGGAGTTTTCGCCACTCGCTCGCCGTTTCGCCCGAACTCTCTGGGACTGTCGTGTGTGGAGCTTATCAAAGTGAACAAAGGAACGCCGAACGGCACAACGCTTCTTGTTAAGGGCGCGGATATTTTGGACAACACTCCGATTTATGACATAAAGCCGTATATACCGTTTTCGGACAGCATCCCGGGCGCACTCGGCGGCTTCGGTGCCGACATAAAAAACAGAATTGAAGAGGTTGACTTTGCCTGCGATATTCCGACCGGCGTAACACAGGAAACGCTGAACACCATCCGCCGGATTCTTATACAGGACCCCACACCGCATTATAAGAATGACCCTAAGAGGGTGTATGCATTTGAATATGGGAAGCTGCATTTGGAATTCAGGGTTGATGGGAAAAATATAACAGTGACGGAAATAGCAACGCTGTGAACAATAAGTGGACAGTATCCGGTGGCCAAGGAAGTCCTGCGGACTTGAATTTATATAAGCTTCGCCACTGCAGAAATAAACGAATTGGTAAAATAATTAAGGACTGTAAGCGTAATACATACAGCCCTTTATTATTTTATGCTTAAGCATTAATATTTGCAATCGCGAAGCTTATAATTCAAGGCACACAGTGCCTTCCTATGTCACAGGCAACCGGTCACTGACCACCGGATACCGGCCACTAATTGCTAATTGCTAATTGCTAATTGCTAATTGCTAATTGCTAATTGATTAATAGTTTTCTTCTCTTACTTCAAAGTAGCTCTGCGGATGTGCACAGACGGGACACACAGCGGGAGCTTTTGTGCCGACCACAACATGACCGCAGTTGCGGCACTCCCATACCTTGACTTCGCTCTTTTCGAATACGGCGGCAGTCTCTATGTTCTTGAGAAGCGCACGATATCTCTCTTCGTGAAGCTTTTCGATTGCACCGACAGCTCTGAATTTGGCGGCAAGAACGGTAAAGCCCTCTGCCTCGGCTGTCTTTGCGAAATCCTCGTACATATCCGTCCACTCGTAGTTTTCGCCCTCTGCGGCGGCGGCAAGATTTTCTTTTGTGTCGCCTATGCCCGAAAGCTCCTTAAACCACATTTTGGCGTGCTCTTTTTCGTTGTCGGCTGTCTTTAAGAAGATGGAAGCCATCTGCTCATAGCCCTCTTTTTTTGCCACTGAAGCAAAATATGTGTACTTGTTTCTTGCCTGCGACTCACCTGCGAATGCCGCCTGAAGATTTTTTTCGGTCTGTGTGCCTTCATACTTGTTTGCCATTTTGTAATCCTCCTAAAAGCCTTTGTCGGCTGATTTATTCTTTGCAATCAGGACAGATGCCCTTGAACAGTATGTCGTAATCGAGGAACTGCCAGCCGTTGTCGTTATTTATACGCTTTTGCATATCCGGAATTACATCCATATCCGCATCACTTACACAGCCGCATTTTATACAGCGGATATGATAGTGCCGTCTGAGTGTAAAATCAAATCTGTCGGGGCCGTCGGGTATCTCAACCCTAAGCACCTCGCCCTCATCCGCCAAAAGACCCAGATTGCGATAAACCGTGCCCTTGCCGATGTTGGGGTAATCCTTTTTTATATACTCATACACTTCATCCGCCGTTACATGCCCCTTAAGAGCAAAAACGGCTTTTAATGTAAGCTCTTTCTGAATTGTGTTTCGTCGTTCCATTGGCAATTCCTTATTAGTAACTGTTCTCAATTAGAATTGTAACACACTAAATACCGATTGTCAACACTTATTTAAAAATTTTTCGGCTGTACCCATCGGATACAGCCGAATATAATGCAGAATGTAGAATGCATAATGCAGAATTGCGTGGACCTGTATAATAAAAGTGTACATTTGAAGTTCGTAATGATATAATGCAAATA
>CAVFUV010000030.1:0-14678 GCA_963625735.1 bacterium | reverse complement strand
GATTATAATCAAGGTATGTTTTATTGTCAATATTGTATGGGATTGACAAAAGGAATTATATCGGCTATAATACAGGGGCGGATGAGAAAATGTGTTTATGTCTCATTCCGACTCTGTAAGGACAAAGAAGTTCATCAGCAGGTTTTTGATATATGAATAACAGTGATAATTTTACCGGAAGCGTTTCCGATAACGGCGGCTTTGTTCCCGACAAGGGATTCAGACGTTATTCCGTTGTCAAGAGAATAATCGACATTATCTGTTCGATTCTGGCTCTTGCGGTCGGGGCGATTCCAATGCTCATTATTGCAATTATTGTAAAAGCGACATCCGAGGGGAGGGTTATTTTCAGTCAGCCCCGTGTCGGCAGATACTCCAAGGAGTTCAAATGCCTTAAATTCCGCACCATGTATAAGCACGCGCCTTCATCGTGTGCCACAGCAAGTCTGCATGAGGCAGACAGCCTTATAACTCCCATCGGGCACATTCTGCGTAAGACAAGTCTTGACGAGCTGCCGCAGATTATAAATGTTCTCAAGGGCGAAATGAGCTTTATAGGTCCCCGTCCTCTTATTCCGGAGGAGGGTGATATTCACAAAGCGAGAGAAAAGGCGGGCATTTATATGCTTCGTCCCGGTATTTCCGGCTACGCACAGGTGCACGGACGCGATTTTGTAAGCGCCCAGCAGAAGGTTGCGCTTGACAGCTATTATCTGCATCATTTTTCACTCGGTACGGATATTCGTGTGTTCTTTGACACCATCAAGGGTGTTCTGGCGGCTAAGGATATTCACGAGGGCGAGGTTACGGATAAGACGCAGTCGGCGTGAATGTTCAGCCTCTTGTTGACGGTCGGCTTCCGTGATTAGGGATCGGGGCCGGGTACAGAGGAAGACACTGCGTGCCATGGATTGTATGGCTCCTGCCTGACGGCAGGCAGGTCGCAAACGGTCAGCCGTAAAAAAAATATATATTGAAAAATAAAGGCTTTGCCGTGATTGCGGTAAGGTCTTATATTAAAGGAGAGACAGTGAATTGGAAAACGTAAAATTCTCTTTTGTAATGCCCGTTTACAATGTCGAAAAGCACCTTAAAACGGCGATTGAAAGCGTGCTGTCGCAGACCTATAAAAACTTTGAGCTTATTCTGGTGGATGACTGCTCGCCCGACAACTGCCCCGCGATATGCGATGAATACGCCGCAAAGTATGAAAATATAAGATGTATACATCACGGGAAAAACCAGGGGGTGAGCACGGCGAGAAACACCGGACTTGCGGCTGTCACGGGGGATTATGTTACATTTACGGATTCCGATGATTATATAGATTCCGATATGCTCGAAAGCGTTGTTGCCTCTCTTAACGAAAATGCGTCGGACAGCGTTATTTTCGGTGTGAAAGAGGAGTATTTCAACAAAGATAATGTCCTGTCCAAAACATATGAACTGAAATACGGTGAGGAAAAGCGTATTTCGTCCGCTGACGATTTAAGACATGAGCTTATAAAGCTTGAAGAAAAGACATTCCTGGGCTATCCGTGGAACAAGTTCTATAAGGTTGACATAATAAAAAAGAATAACCTTTCGTTTGAAAAGGTTACTCTTATTGAAGATATAATTTTTAACCTTAGATTTTTTGAGAATGCTACGTCCCTCAATATTCTCAACACAACACCTTACCACTATATGAAGCGGATTGACGGCAGTCTGACTAATAAGTTTGTCAAAGACTATTATGCCCTTCATTATCGCAGAGTGTCCGAAATTCTGACGCTCTACAAAAAATGGGATATGTGTACGGATGACATAAAGAGAACGCTCGGAAATATCTACGCAAGATATATCTATTCCGCACTTCAGAGAAACTGCGACAGCCGTTCCGGAATGACAAAGGCGCAGCGTAAAGATTTTTTGAAGTCGGTTTTCGATGATGAAATGTTTAAGGAGCTTTCACCTTTTATCTGTGTCGGCGGATATGCGGGTGTGCTCTATAACTGCCTTAAGAATAAGCAAACGGGACTTTGCCTTATGTTCGGCAAAGTGATTTATATTGTAAAAGAAAAACTGCCGACGGTGTTTGCCGCGGCAAAACAGGCGAGGAATTAACAATTAGCAATTAGCAATTAGCAATGGGGCGAGGAGCATGGGCCCGAGCAAGGCGAGGGCACAGACGCGAGGAGAGATAGCGACGAGCGTATCGCCGAGCGAAGCGAGGCGTAAGCCCGAGGCGGGCGGTGAGCCTGCCGACAGGCAGGCACACCGTCACCGACGAGGGCTTAGCCGTGACGAAGTGCGATAGCACTGAGGAGCGGCAAGCCGCCTCGGATAGCGAGGCGGCACACCCGCCGTCAGAAGCGTAAGCGGTATGACGGCAAGTCCCGCACTGACAGCTGCGCCGGAACGGCAAACCCTCGCAACACCGAAAAAGCCCAAATCCCACGAAGCCATATAATCCAAGGCACGAAGTGCCTTCCGACACTGCTCCTTGCTCCTTGCTCCTTTTTTTACTTCGCTTTCCCTCAACTCTATTCAAATCCACAATATTTTGTGCATTTTGCCTATGTTAATTTTTACAAATATGTGTTATAATGGTAAATGTGAATAGTCATAGCAAAAAAGAGGGGTGTTTTTTATGTTTGAAATCAATTCCTGTGTTCTTTACGGCTCCAACGGAGTATGCAAGATTGTCGAAAAGAAGAAGCAGAAGCTTTTCGGTGACGAAAAAGAATATTATGTTCTGTCGCCCTTAAGCGAAGGCAAATCCGTTATATATGTTCCGTGCGACAATGAATTGCTTCTTTCCAAGATGAAAAGAATTCTCACGAAAGAAGAAGTTCTTGATATAATCATCGGCATAAAAAACATTGTCCCGAAGTGGGAAAAAGACAGCAAAAAACGCAGTGAAATATGCAACTCCATTCTGTCCGGCGGCGACAGACAGCAGATTGTCGCAATGATTCACAGCCTCTACGTAAAAAGGCGTGAGCTTCAGGAAGCCGGCAAGCATTTAGGCTCCTATGACGGCACTGTCCTTCGCAAGGCGGAAAAAATTCTCAACGATGAATTTTCCCTTTCTCTCGGCATTCCGTCCGACGAAGTCCCCGCCTTCATTCGTGATACTCTCGCCGCAACAGAGTAATAACCTGCGAAGCCATATAATCCAAGACACGCAGTGTCTTCCTTAGTCTTATCCCCGGCCTCTGACCTCCGGTCCCCGGTCCCTTGTTTTCGTTCCCTAACCACCTGATACTAACTTATGGAGGTTTTCCATGGATATAAACAACCTTGCCGCAAAGGGCGCAAAAGCGATATCCCTCAATTACGGCAAAAAGATACTTAAAAGAGGTCCCGCACCCAAGATTGAAAAATACCCTACCGTTACGGTTTCGGGTGATAAGTACAATCTCGGTTTTGCGAAAAAAGAAATAAATCCCGATGAGTTCGGCACAAAGACCTACTATATAGCGGGTCACGGCTCGGGTCACGTTATGGAAGGGCAGATTACCGATGTTTTTGTAAGTGCCGTCTGGCTTGATGTCGGCTCGGGCTCGGGTATCGTCTGGCTTGCCGGTGACATTGTCGGACTTACAAATGTCGAGGTTAACGAAATCCGCCGCCGTATTCTGGCGGAGCCCGAATTCTGTTCCTGCATAAGTGTAAACTTCAGCTGTTCGCACTCCCATTCAGGCATTGATACCGTCGGTTACTGGGGCAAACCGAACGCTCTCAGCATCCCCGCAAACGGCAAGGATGAAGCATACATGGAAAAGCTTTTTTCGCAGTCCGTTGCGGCGGCAAAGGAAGCGTATGCAAACCGCACTCCGGGCAAGCTCTACACAGGCAGACACTCAATTGAAGGCGGACTTTTTACGAAACGCCGTCTGCCCGACAAACACGAAATTCTTACTCGTATCCGTTTTGTTCCCGATAACGGTTCTGCGGAAACATGGCTTATAAACGTAGGTGCGCATCCCAATTCTCTGGGCGGCTCTAACAGAATGCTCTCGGGTGAATATCCGTACTTCTTAAGAGAGCGTGTAGCCGAAAAGACAGGTGCGAACGTACTGTTCGGAATCGGCGCGATAGGCGGAATGGATGCCGCCGAATTTGTCGAGGACAATCCTCTTGAAAACATAAAGGCACAGGGCAGATTTTTTGCCGATGCCGCAATTGCGGTTGACAACGACAAAGAGCTTGAGCCTGTGATAAAAATAAACCGCCGTCAGTTCTATCTGCCGGTTGACAACTATGTTCTTCTGCTCCTCGCCATGCGCGGTACAATGAGCTTTAATCCGTTCCCGTGCAAAGAGAGTGAGACGGGCGTCGCTATGCGCAGTGAGATGACATACATGACCTTCGGCAGTCAGAAAATACTGCTTCTGCCCGGGGAAAACTTCGTGTGTACCGTTTACGGCGGCTATGAACCTGCCGAGCGCTCCTCAACAGGCAAAGGACCCGAGATTAACCCGCTGCCGCTTGCCGAAATATGCGGCGACCCCGAAATGATAGAATACGGCATTACAAACGATATGGCGGGCTATGTTGTTGCCCCCAATGACTTCTGTCTGCACCCGACTCAGGCATTTCTGAATCCCACAAACGACATAAGGGGCGACAGACACTATCACGAGACGAACTCCATGGGGCTTAACAGCCAGAAGGTGATAGCGGATACTTTTACGGAGCTCGTCAAAGAATTCTGATTTCCACAAGAGATGTTTTGTTCATTTTTACCGGAGAGCGGCGGCAATTTTTGTCGTCGTTCTTCGTTTTAAACAAAAAACCGCGCGGCCGGGCTTACCCAATCCGCACGGTTTTAATAATCTTATGTTTTATTCGGCTTTTGTGCCGTCACGCTTTGCGATGAATTCCTTCATCTGTTTTCTTATTTCGGGGCGGTCAAGCTTATAGAACAGCATCGGAATCATGCTCAGTCCCGTGCAAAGTCCCGGGATAAACCAGTATGCCGCCATAACGATGTTCTGCATATGCGGTGTGATATCCGAAAATGTCATTGTTCCGACATAGCCCGAAAGACCGACTATAAACACGCCGACTGCGACCGAGAAAGCGTTTGCGAGCTTGAACGAGAGGCTCAGAACCGAATACTGTATGCCTTCCGTGCGTTTGCCCGTTGTCATTTCTCTGTAATCGACAGCGTCCGAGAGCATGATAAGCGGAGCGAAGCCGTGCGGGCCGAACATGAAGTTGATGACAAACTGACCTATGATTATGCCCCACAGCGAGTGGAACCATTCCGGACCGAACGCAAACAGCAGATAATAACCCATTGTTACAATCGCACCGTACACGCCGAATATCATAAATGTTTTCTTGACGCCTATTTTCTGCGAGATAAGGGGAGTCAGCACTACCGACAGTGTGGACGGAATTGCCGCGCCGACACCGAGAATTATGGGCAGATTTTCACCCGACAGTGTTATATTAAGTCCGGGGATTGTCACTTCGTCAAGCAGAACAGCCGCTGCCTGAACACCGATGCTGACAGCCATATTTCTGCCGAAGCCGAGCATATTTATAAGGAAGATTATCATAAGAGGCTTGTTCGATTTAAGCTCGCCGAACATGGCTTTGAGGCTCATTTTGTTCGGTTCGCTTTTTACGACCTCTTTTGAACCCTTAAGCATAATCGCAACCGCTATAATTGCCACAACACCTATAAACAGTGCCGCTATGAAATACTCTTTCTTTGTTATTGCCGCCGACTTTGTGAGCATGCATATGACAGGCACAACAAGGTTCGGTGCGACAAGAGCGAGGGATTTAAGCATATTCGCGATGCCTGCGCAGGAGTTTTTCTCTTCGCTTGAGGGGCTCAGAACGGCAAGCATACCCTGGCTCGGAATATCCGCAAAGCTCATGGCGATGTTCCACAGAACGGTTGTTATCGTAATGTAGATATACATAACCGTGTCATTCGGAAAATTGAACTTGATGAACATAAGCGTTGTGATAATCGCGAACGGCAGTATGCTCATGGCAACAAACGGCTTCATCTTGCCGGACTTAAAGTGTGCCGAGTCGATAATGTTACCGATAATCGGGTCCGCGAACGAGCTTATGATTTTCGCCACAAGAATTATAACGGCGCATTTCATAAGGTCCGCCGACAGAACGCTTGTGTAGAATTGTGACTGATAGGCGTTTATGTAGCCTATAAGCTGCTGAATGCCGAAAATGCCGATTGAATAAATGGCGATTTTCCATAAATTAAGAGTTTTTGGTTGTTTTTCCATATATTTTCTCCTCTTTCTTTTCTTATGCGGTATGATAACATATCACGGCGGAATTTGCAATAATAACACAAAAATAAAAATCTCAACTGTAAAATTAGGTTATATTGACGGAAATGCCGTTTTGCCTTAATAAATGTGTATTTATGACTTTACCCCAAATCTCTCCGATAAAATGCCCCAAATCTCTCCAACGAAATGCCCCAAATCTCTCCGACGAAATGCCCCAAATCTCTCCGATGAGATTGACATTACCGCTGTATCGGTGTATAATACAGTCAGGGAGCGTGATACTATGCCCAAAGAATATATAAACAGAGTATGTGACAACGAGCTTAAAATCAAACTTGAAACATTCGGCGCAATTCATATAGTCGGTCCGAAATGGTGCGGCAAGACGACAACCGCCAAACAATTTGCGAAAAGCTATATAGAAATGCAGGATCCCGATAAAAGAGATATGTATATGGAAACCGCCAAAATAAAGCCGTCAAATCTGCTTATCGGAGAAAATCCGAGGCTGATTGACGAGTGGCAGGTGGCTCCCAATATCTGGGACGCGGTCCGCGTTTCCGTTGACAGAAGAAATGAAGAAGGATTATATATTCTGACCGGCTCAAATTCGATAGACAAAACCGAGATTATGCATACCGGCACGGGCAGAATAGACAATCTGTCCATGTATCCGATGAGTCTGTATGAAACGGGGGAGTCAAACGGTTCTGTGTCACTCCACGAGCTTTTTGATAATCCTTCCGCACTTGATGACGGATGCGAATCGAGCTTGTCGGTTGATGAGTTGATTTTTGCCGCTTGCAGAGGCGGCTGGCCGTCCTCATTATTCAAAAAAAATGATATATCAAAGCTTTTGGTCGCACAGAGCTATTTTGAAGGACTGTGCCGTGAGGATATGTCAAATGTCGACGGAGCAAAAAGAAATGAAACCACTTCAAGACTGCTTTTAAGATCCTACGCCCGCAACATATCGACCATTGCTTCTAATCAGTCGATAATCAAAGATATCAATGCCAATACGGAAATTTCCGATTCCACATATTATGATTATGTCAATACACTTAAAAAGCTGTATGTAATTCAGGATGTCGAAGCGTGGTGTCCTGCGATACGTTCGAAAAGCTCCATTCAGGCGACAAATAAGCGTGAGCTTGTCGATCCGTCCCTTGTCGTGGCGGCGATGGGTGTTGAACCCGAATACTTTAATCTCGATCTTAAGACATTCGGCTTTATTTTTGAAACGCTTTGCATCAGAGACCTCAGAGTGTATTCATCGGCATACGGC
Organism: bacterium; assembly: GCA_963625735.1. GTDB lineage: Bacteria > Bacillota > Clostridia > Oscillospirales > Acutalibacteraceae > RUG806. Next base: position 7,124 of record CAVFUV010000030.1, on the reverse strand, counting down.
GGAAAGATTTCATATTACCGTGACAGATACGGTCTTGAAGCCGACTGTGTTTTGCATCTGAGAGACGGCAGATACGCACTGATTGAATTCAAACTCGGAAGCGCGGATATAGAAGAGGGCGCAAAGCATCTGACCGAAATTGAGGAGCTTGTAAAACAGTATAATGAAAAAGAAAAACAGGTAGGGCTTCGTTTGCCCGACCTTAAAATTGTCATAACCGGAACACAATACGGTTATAAACGCCCCGACGGAGTTTATGTTGTTCCGATAGGATGTCTGAAAAATTGATTTATAAAGTAACCGACGACGGCAAAGGAGGTCCGCTATGCCCGACAGATTTATTTTGCATTCCGAATATAAGCCCACGGGAGATCAGCCGCAGGCGATAGAAAAGCTTGCCGAGGGGCTCAAAAAAGGCTACACGGAGCAGACGCTTCTGGGCGTTACCGGCTCTGGCAAGACGTTTACAATGGCAAATATCATAGAAAAAGTAAACTGCCCGACTCTGGTGCTTGCCCACAACAAGACGCTTGCCGCACAGCTGTGCAGTGAGTTTCGTGAGTTTTTCCCCGAAAACGCCGTTGAATATTTTGTGTCATACTATGACTATTATCAGCCCGAAGCGTACATAGCGTCAACGGATACATATATCGAAAAGGACTCCGCCATAAATGACGAAATCGACCGCCTGAGGCACTCCGCTACTTCCGCTTTGTCGGAGCGGCGTGATGTCATAATCGTCGCGAGTGTGTCGTGCATATATTCTTTGGGCAGTCCGATTGACTACAAAAACATGGTTATTTCTCTTCGCCCCGGGCAGACTATGGAGCGTGACGAGCTTATAAAACGGCTTGTCGATATTCAGTACGAGCGAAACGATATAGATTTTTCGAGAAACAAGTTCAGAGTAAAGGGCGATGTCGTTGACATTTTCCCGGTTTACACTAACGACACGGCTGTAAGAATCGAGTTTTTCGGCGATGAAATTGACAGGATAAGCGAGTTTAACCCGGTGACGGGCGACACAAAAAACGTGCTGTCGCATATCGCGGTGTACCCTGCGTCACATTATGTTGTCGCACCCGAAAAGCTTAAAAAGGCATCCGAGGAAATACTGGCGGAGATGGAAGAACGTGAAAAGGAGTTTATAGCCGAGGGCAAGCTGATTGAGGCACAGCGTATCCGTCAGCGTACGGAATACGACATGGAAATGCTTCTTGAAACAGGCTTTTGCAAGGGAATCGAAAACTATTCCCGAACCATGGCGGGGCGAGCACCGGGCAGTGCGCCGTTTACGCTTCTTGACTTCTTTCCGGATGATTATATATTGTTTGTCGATGAGTCGCATGTTACCTTGCCGCAAGTGCGGGGTATGTACGGCGGCGACCGTTCAAGAAAAGACAGCCTTATAAATTTCGGCTTCCGTCTGCCGTCGGCGTATGACAACCGTCCGCTCACATTCGATGAATTCTACGCAAGAACAAAACGGAAGATTTTTGTCAGTGCCACACCGGGCGAATTTGAAAAGAGCAAAAGCGCACAGATTGTGGAGCAGGTTATCCGTCCGACGGGACTTCTTGACCCCGAGATTGAAGTCAGACCCGTTGAAGGGCAGATTGACGATATAATTTCCGAGATTAACATACGCAAGCAGAAAAACGAGCGTGTGCTTATTACAACGCTTACAAAGCATATGGCGGAGGATCTCACGTCCTATCTTGCCGATTTCGGCGTAAAGGTTCGTTATATGCATCACGATATCGACACCATGGAGCGTATGGAAATCATACGCGATCTGCGTCTCGGCGAATTTCAGGTGCTTGTTGGAATAAACCTGTTGAGAGAAGGGCTTGACATCCCCGAAGTGTCGCTTGTTATAATTCTCGATGCCGACAAAGAGGGCTTTTTGCGTAGTGAGACTTCACTCATTCAGACAGTCGGCAGAGCCGCAAGAAACGCCGACGGCAAGGTTATAATGTACGCCGATGAAGTTACACCTTCAATGCAGAGAGCGCTGACGGAAACATTCAGACGGCGTGAAATTCAGCAGAAATACAATTCCGAGCACGGCATTGTGCCGAAGACGATTATAAAGGATGTCCGTGATATCATAGAAATATCGGGCACGCACAAGAAAGCGAAGCTTGACGGCAAGACGCTTACAAAGAAAGATCGTGAGGAGCTTATCACTCAGCTTACACGTGAAATGAAGGCCGCCGCAAAGATACTCGATTTTGAATCGGCGGCGTATATAAGAGACAAAATAGCAAAACTCAAAGACGGAGAATAACTTGAAATGGCAGAAAGAAAAATACACATAGTCGGCGCGAAAGAGCATAATCTTAAAAATGTGAGCCTTGATATTCCGAGGGACAGGCTTATTGTTTTTACGGGGCTGTCGGGCTCGGGCAAATCGACGCTGGCGTTTGATACGATTTATGCCGAGGGGCAGAGAAGATATGTCGAAAGTCTGTCGTCATACGCACGTCAGTTTTTAGGACAGATGGAAAAACCCGATGTGGAGCTGATCGAGGGACTCTCTCCCGCGATATCGATTGACCAGAAGACAACGTCAAAAAATCCCCGTTCGACCGTCGGTACGGTGACGGAGATATATGACTATCTGCGTCTGCTGTACGCCCGTGTCGGCATTCCGCACTGCCCCGTATGCGGTCGTGAAATCAGGGGGCAGACCGTTGATCAGATGACCGACAGAATCATGGCGTTTGAGGACGGCACAAAGTTCATGCTTATGGCGCCCGTTGTAAGAAACCGCAAGGGCGAACATGTCAAGATACTCGAAAACGCCCGCAAACAGGGCTTTGTCCGTGCCAGAATCGACGGAGAAATGCGGGAACTCAGCGACGACATAAAGCTTCAGAAAACAAATAAGCATATTATAGAAATAGTCGTTGACAGACTTGTCAGAAAAGAGGGCATACGTTCGCGTGTGTCGGATTCAATTGAAGCGGCATTAAAGCTTGCCGACGGCATTGTCACGGTGTCCGTTATCGGCGGCGAGGATATGATTTTTTCGCAGAATTACGCCTGCCCCGACCATGATGTAAGTTTCGGAGAGTTAAGCCCCCGAATGTTTTCGTTTAACAATCCGTTCGGCGCGTGTCCGCAGTGTACAGGACTCGGTGTCTATAAAAAGGTCGCGCCGGAGCTGATTATCCCCGACAAAAGGCTGTCAATAAACAAGGGCGGCATAAAGGGCTGCGGCTGGAACAGCGACAAATTCGGCGCAATCGCAAAAATGTATATGGAGGGTATTGCCGATAAATACGGCTTTACGCTTGACACACCCATTAAGGATATCCCGGCGGAGGGGATAAACACAATTCTGTACGGCACAAACGGAGAAAAACTCAGTCTCAAACGAAAACTGCCTACAGGTGAAAGCAAATACGAAGCGCCGTTTGAGGGCATTGTAAACAATCTCGAACGCCGTTACGCCGAAACCTCGAGCGAGTGGTCACGGTGGGAGATTGAGCTGTATATGCATGAGCATGAATGCCCTTCGTGTCACGGCGCAAGACTGAAAAAAGAAATGCTGTCGGTCACGGTCGGCGGCAGGAATATATATGAGTTTACGGAGCTGTCAATTACAGAAGAGCTTGAATTTCTTGACGGACTTAAGCTTTCGGAGCGTGACGAATTTATCGCGCATTCGATTATAAAAGAGATACGCTCCCGTCTTGAGTTTCTTAAAAAAGTCGGGCTTGATTATCTTACGCTGTCACGTTCGTCCGGCACTTTGTCGGGCGGTGAAAGTCAGAGAATACGACTTGCGACACAGATAGGCTCGGCACTGACGGGGGTATTGTATGTTCTGGATGAACCGAGCATCGGTCTGCATCAGAGGGACAATGACAAGCTTATCGGTACATTAAAGCACTTAAGGGATTTGGGGAATACCCTTATTGTTGTCGAGCATGATGAGGACACCATGCGTGCGGCGGATTATATTGTGGACATAGGCCCGGGCGCGGGTATTCACGGCGGCGAGATTGTCGCGGCAGGCTCGGTTGATGATATAGAAAAATGCCCCGAGTCGATTACGGGTCAGTATCTGTCGGGTGCAAAAAAGATAGAAGTGCCGACCGAGAGAAGAAAGGGCAACGGCAAATTTCTGACTGTTTACGGAGCGGCACAGAACAATCTTAAAAAGATAAATGTAAAATTCCCGCTCGGAAAATTCATAGCCGTTACGGGTGTTTCGGGTTCGGGCAAAAGCTCGCTGATAAACGAGATATTGTACAAGTATCTTGCGAATGAACTGAACGGCGCAAAGAAATTCCCGGGTAAATTTGATCATATAGACGGCGTTGAAAACCTTGACAAGGTGATTGATATTGACCAGTCGCCCATAGGCAGAACTCCGAGGTCGAACCCCGCGACATATACGGGTGTATTTACGGATATTCGCAATCTGTTTGCCGAGACTGCGGACGCAAAAAAGAAGGGCTACAAGCCCGGGCGTTTTTCGTTCAATGTAGCCGGCGGTCGGTGCGAGGCATGCTCCGGCGACGGTATCGTAAAGATAGAAATGCACTTTCTGGCGGATGTCTATGTGCCGTGCGAGGTGTGCAAGGGCGCAAGATATAACCGTGAGACGCTCGAAGTCAGATACAAGGGCAAGAATATAAGCGAAGTGCTTGATATGACCGTTGAGGAGGGACTCAGATTTTTCGAAAATCAGCCCGCAATCAGACGCAAGCTTCAGACCCTTTTTGATGTCGGCCTCGGGTATGTGAAAATCGGTCAGCCTTCGACACAGCTCTCGGGCGGTGAAGCACAGCGAGTAAAGCTTGCGACCGAGCTTTCAAAGCGTGCCGGCGGAAATACGATTTATATTCTTGATGAGCCGACAACGGGACTTCACACGGCGGACGTGCACAGGCTGATTGATGTTCTGCAGCTGCTTGTTGACGGCGGGAATACGGTTATTGTGATTGAACACAACCTTGATGTGATAAAATGTGCCGATCATATTATAGATTTAGGCCCCGAAGGCGGCTTCAGAGGCGGCAGAATTGTCGCGGAGGGGACACCGGAGGAGGTTGCCAAGGTTAAGGGGAGTTTTACCGGGGAGTATCTTAGAGGTAAGCTTAAGTGAAAATCATAACTGTTTTGCGGAGAGTGGAGCGGAGAATCAGGGACCGGGGGTCAGGGGCCGGGGCCGGGGGCTAAGGAAGGCACGGAGTGCCTTGGATTATAAAGCTTCGCAAATTGCAATACTTTTTACAGAAAATCAGATTCAATGTCAGCGAAGCTTATAAAATCAAGTCCGAAGGACTTCCGAAATTATTAATTGTTAATTATTAATTGTTAATTGAAAAGCTCCTTGTTAACTAAAATAAACAGATTTACGACAGGTTAATGTAATGAGAAAACTGAGCTATACTATCGGGGCAGAGCATGACGGAATAAAGCTTTATACGTTTCTGAAGGGGTATCTTCATATGTCGGCACGGACGGTGACGAAGTTAAGGCACGCTCCGGGCAGTCTTACGATAAACGGAGAGTTCGCGAGAACGATTGACATTATCAGGACCGGTGATGAAGTGATAATCACTTTGCCCGAGGTTGAAAGTGAGATACCGGCGACACATTTTGACGACCTTGAAATCGTGTATGAGGATGAGGATATTATGGTGGTGAACAAGCCGCCTTTTCTGGCTATGCATCCGACGCACAATCATCAGGGGGATACATTGGCGAATGAGGTTGCCGCCTACTTTCTGTCGAAGGGGCGGAATATACCGTTCAGAGCGGTCGGCAGGCTCGATAAATGCACGTCGGGGCTTGTCATACTCGCATTAAACCGTCATTCGGCATCCGTGATGAGTGCGAACTATGACAAAACATATATTGCGGTAGTCGAAGGGGAGTACAGCGGACGCGGAACAATTGACCGTCCTATTTGCCGCCCCGATCCCGGAAAAACGCTTCGCGCGGTCGGTGAAAACGGTGAGAGAGCCGTGACGCACTGGACGTGTCTTAAATCAAACAACGGATTTTCACTTATGGAAATAACGCTCGAAACAGGCAGAACCCATCAGATAAGAGTGCATTTTTCCTCAGACGGCGCACCGCTTGCGGGCGATGAAATGTACGGCTCGAAATGTACGCTTATTTCCCGCGCGGCTCTGCACTGCAAAGAGGTAAGCTTTGTGCATCCGATAACGGGGGAGAGGATGAAGTTTGAGGCGGAGGTGCCGGGGGACTTTGATGAGCTGATGATAAAGGCAGGATTGAGGGAGTGAGCAGGGAATATGAAGTGAGCAAGGAGCAAGGAACAGTGTCGGAAGTCCTGCGGACTTGGATTATATGGCTTCGCAAATTATTGGCTTAGTGCAATTAGCAAAAAGCTATGAGCGATGAGTGGCCGGTATCCAGTATCCAGTGGCCAGTGGTCAGAGACTAAGGAAGGCACGGAATGCCTTGTGGATTATATAGCTTCGCAAATTATGGACTTAGTGCAATTAGCAAAAAGCTATGAGCGATTGATGTTAATGTAGAATGCATAATGCATTGGTGGACCTCCCCCATAAATCATAAACTCACAAGTCTATTTATATTTCTTCATTTTGTCCCTCTTGACAACCTGTTTTTCTTCAATTATAATAAACTCGTAAGTTATAAACTCGTAAGTCTATAAATCCGAGGTGATTTTATGTTCCGGTGCAGACACAAAGAATTGTCCGATCTTAACAAACGCTATTCTTCCGATAATTTTGAATGTATAGTAATCTACGGCCGCCGCCGTGTCGGAAAAACCGCTCTTATAAATGAATTTTGCAGGGATAAGCCAACTGTCTTTTTCTCCGCTCTGAACGCTTCTTCGAATGAAAATCTTGAAGCACTTTCAAAAGCTGTTTTTCAGAAAATTAACTCCGAAACGAATTCTTCACCTGTCTATCGTTCCTTTGACGATGCTTTTGATGAAATAACACGTTTGTCCGAAAACGAACGTCTGATATTTGTAATTGATGAGTACCCGTATCTCGCTAAGTCCGACGAATCCATATCTTCACGCTTGCAGCATATGATTGACCGCAAATGGAAAGACGGGCGGCTGTTTCTTATTCTGTGCGGTTCGTCCATGAGCTTTATGG
>CAVFUV010000029.1:0-15044 GCA_963625735.1 bacterium | reverse complement strand
TCGTAACTGTTAGTTTTTTACGAACTTTATTTGTCCAAAAAACTTGACAGGTTCATCGGAAGACACCGCGTGTCTTGGATTATAAAGCTTCGCAAGATAATAATCGAAAAATTCACGAATCAAAAAACTTACATGTTTCACTTTTTGCACTCTTCAAAATAAATGTTTATCCTCAATTTTATTCATTAACATTATTTAATCCGATATGAATTTCTTTTCCGAAAAGATAAGAAAAACCGAATTACCGACGGCCGTGCGGCGTGGCTTTTGCCTTGTCGCAGCCGTTTTTATGTTTATATGCGGTATTTTCCCCGTGTCCGCCGCCGAATCGGGCAAAAAAACACAGCGGGTATTTTCCGATTCCGCAATATCAGTCGGATGGGGTGACGGCTACGACTGCACATTTGTAAAGTCTCCGCTTGAGTATTTTGCCGACGGTTATGCCGCCGATATTCCGTTCTATCTCGCGCGAAAGCTGTCGGACGCAAAGCCCGAAATCACCGTTGAGGTGCTTTATGATGTAACCCCGATTATTTTCGTGCGCCCCGAAAAGCATAAAATAATGTCGTGGGGTGATGCACTGTCCGGCACGCATACCGTTATGCTCTCGAACAAAAAAACGGAGAATATTTTCGCCGTGCTGTCCGCTTCAAACGCCGTATACGGCACTCCCAAGGCATACAAAAAGATAATAAACAAGCTTAAAACTCTCAATTCGAAGGGGCTTATCGTCACAGACGAAGCGGATGCCGATCTGATAATCGGTCTGGATTTTGAAACGCATGAGGGCTTTTCTCCGATTATGCCCTCCGACGGCAGTGTCTCCTTTGCCGTGTGTGCCGTGTCGCAGAGCATTTTTACCGTGACGGATGAGGCACGCGCGTATTTTGCCGAAAATGGAGCGGAAACGGCTAAGACTCTCGGCGGAAAAATAACTTCGGCGGCATCTCTTGATGTTGATATCTCAAGGTGTGTTGACGGCGCAAATACGGCAATTACATTTCTTGAAGAAAGCGGCTTAAGAGAAAAAACAGGTCCGTACGGATATACGGTTTTTACGGTTATCGTGATTTTTCTTCTCACGGCGTGGTGTGTTACGGCACTCAGACGCAGCATGCAGAAAAGCTTTACAAAATGCGTGTTCGGCACGGGTGTTTTTATAGTCTTCTGGCTTATCGCGAGAACGGCAAAATGGGCGACGGGCGATGAATACGGCTTTAACACTTTTTTGTGGTATTCGTTCTATATTTATTTCCTCGGACTGCCCCTTCTGCTCTTATGGATGGCGTCAAAGGTGGGCGACAGAGCCGACAACGGCAGACCTCCCAGGTTCTGGTATGCCTTTTTGGCTGCCTGCGTGTTCCTTGTCGCAATGGTGTTTTCAAACAATTCGCACGGCCTTGTTTTCAAGATAAACAACGGCAACATAAACGATTATACACACGGGCCGTTCTATTATATTATTGTCGCTTTTATAGCGGTTATGATAAGCGTGTCGCTTGCCATTCTGTATCGTAAGTGCGAAATAAGCGCGTATAAGCCGTTTATCGCTCTGCCGATTGCTCTTTTCAGTCTGCCGATTATATGCTGGCTGCTGTATATATGGGGTGCCGATTTGCTTGTGTCGTCGGATGTAACGCTGTTTTCGTGTCTCTATGTCGTGTGTGTTTACGAGATTATTCTGCGTACGGGGCTTGTCCCGTGCAACGTGAAATATAAAAAATTCTTTGCGTCGTCTCCGCTGGCTCTTGAGATTATCGACAGTGACGGCAGAACGGTATATCACTCCGAGGGTGTCAAAAGTCTGTCCGAGGAGGATATTGAAGCTGTCGAAAGCTCCGATGAACCGTGCCTTAAATGGGATGACCCCGACACACTTCTCTCACGAAATGACATTCCGGGCGGCATAGCCGTGTGGCAGCAGGATATTTCCGCAATTAACAGAGATGCCGAGGAGCTTCGCCGCTCCGTAAAATCACTTCAGAACGCCAACAAGGCTCTTGCCAAACGTGAGCGGGTTGAGGCGCAGAGAGTTTCCGAAAAAGAAAAGCTCCGTCTGTTTGACGAGCTTGACAAGGAAATAAAATCGGCTCTTGCGGAACTCGAAGATATAGTATCCCGCCTTCCCGATGAAATGACGGACGAAAACGCGGATGATTACAAAACGCTTGTCAGTGCGGCAGGATTTGTTCTGTGCTATATAAAACGCCGAAGCTCTCTGCACTTTAAGCGAATGGGAAGTGTTTCTGTTTCGTTTGACGATGTCGTCACAAGGGTCAGCGAGCTGTGCGAATTTGCGGGGCAGACGGGTCTTACCTGTGCCGCTTATCAGAGTGTCGGCGGTTCTCTGCCTGTGGATAAGGCCGAGGTTTTCTATGATTTCTGCTTCGGCGTTCTTGACTATTCAATGCGTCACAACTGCGACAGTGTAATATTGCGCTTTTACAGTGAAAACGGATGTGTTATAATGAGTGTGATAGGCGAGTCGTCATATGATGATTTTGAACCGAATGACAATCTGAAAAACGAGCTTGACGGCACAAATGCCAAAATCGAAAAAAAGTGTCTTTTTGACGCTCACAGCATAACACTGACGGTCAGGGAGGCGAAAACGGAATGATATACTTCTATTTTATGCCGATATATTTTCGTGTCGCACTCGCATCGTTTTTGCTGTTCTGCGGCGGCATAAGTGTTGTTAACTTTATGGTAACGCTCTTCAGACGATTTAAGCCCGTCAAAAGAATTGCGGCGGTAATAAACGCGAGTGTCTCTCTTGTGCTGTGCTTCATAACGGGAATTATGGGCAGCATCTATCTTCAGAGCTTCGGCGAGGGTATGATATTTACGGAATTTTTCGAGGTCGTGAGATATTCTCTTGCGGCGATTGCGATTATCGCCTGCGTGCTGATGTGCATAGCCGACAAAAAGGCATACTGGAGCATTACATGTATTCCGCCCGTGCTTATGAACCCGGTGCTCGAAAATCAGGTAGGGGAGGACTACCCGTATATCGTTCTCATTGCCGCCGTTATGATGGCTGTAACAGATACGATAATTTCTGTTATCAATGTTAAAAAGCTTCGCAGTGAAATAAGTGTTCTGTCGATAAAGACGGCGATTGACAAGCTCCCCGTCGGTGTCATGCTGTGCGAACCGGACGGCAGACCGAGACTCATAAACAACAGCATGATGGATTATGCCGAGGCTCTCGGCGGCACTCTCGCAAACGGCGGCACGGCATTCTGGAAATATGTTATTTTCGGCGACCTGCCGAAGGGTGCCGTAAGAAGCATGATCGGCGACACTCCGGTTATAGAATTTGATGACGGCAGAGCCTTTAATATTACAAGTGATATCATAGAAATCGGCAAAAAACGGTGCTTTCAGCTGACCGCTTCCGATATTTCGGACAGATGGAAAATAAACAGCGACCTTCAGGAACAGAAAAAAATCCTGCGTGAACGCAGTGCCGAGCTTAACGAGATGATAAAAAATGTCGGCGACGTGTGCAGGGAGCGTGAACTTATCTCCGCCAGAGGGCGTGTCCATGATATTCTCGGGCAGCGAATTACGATTTTCCAACGGTATATAAATTCGGGTATAATGCCGCCGAAAAGCGTTGTGGCAAACCTTGTGTCGGATTTATCGTTGCGACTTCGTGAAGAGAGACAGTCGCCGCCGTCAAAACGCCTTAAGGATCTGACGGATATATTCGAAAGTGTTGACGTCAGGATAATAACAGACGGAAATATGCCGGGTGACAAGCGTGTATCCGAGTGCTTTTTCAGAGTAATACGAGAGGCCGCCACAAATTCCGTTCGTCACGGCTTTGCGAGTGAAGTTTATGTAACGCTGAAAACGGGACATAATTTCTATTCGCTGTCGGTTAAGGACAACGGCACTGTGTCGGACGGCGAGATAAGATACGGCACGGGCATAAAAGAAATGCGACGCCGTGTCACTATGCTCGGAGGCGTGTTTGAGGTGTCGATTAGACCGGAGTTTGAGATCAGGGCGTATGTGCCTAAGTAAGTGGTCAGTATCCGGTATCCGGTATCCAGTGTTCATACTGTTGACCGATTACAAATTGAGAGGAGTGGGTTTTATGGTAAAGATTTGTATAGTTGACGATCATCGCTCCATATGGGATTCATACAAAGCCGCGATGGAAAAAAATGAGGGGTTTGTTGTGACAGGCTTTCTGCCCGGCGCGTTTCTGGCGGACGTATGGTGCAGACAGAACAGTCCCGATCTGGTGCTTATGGATGTTTGCACCGAGGGCGGCGAATCCGGACTTGAGGCTACCCGCAGAATAAAAGAGAGAATGCCCCAAATTAAGGTTATAGTTATGACGGGCTTTGATGAAATATCATATGTGACCCGTGCAAAAGAAGCGGGCGCGGACGGCTTTGTATATAAGGCCGAAAGCTTTGATGAACTGAAAAATGTTATAGACGCGGTGCTTGCGGGTGAAAAGGTGTTCCCCGAGCCTCGCAAAATCACCATGCCCATAGGCAATACTCCTTTATCGGAGCGTGAAACAGAGGTGCTCCGCCTTTTGTGTCAGAATAAATCCCGAACGGAAATTGCCGAGGAGCTGTCTTTGAGTGAACATACCGTCAAACGCCACATTCAGAATATGCTCGACAAAACAGGCTTCAGCTCTGTTGTTGCCCTTGCCGTCTATATGGTCTCAAACGGCTGGATTAACCCGAACTATTAAAAAAGCCCGACTCCGTCCGCAATATGATGCAGACGAAAATCGAGCTGTATGTTATCAATGACTTTTTTGTTTTGGTCTGTTGACAAAATCACCGTTATGTTGTACAATAAAACCGAAGAGCGAACCGTTGCAGACGGCTACGCCCTCATCAACAGTTTTGCTGAAAAGAAAAACCGCAGATTTTGGGTGATCCGGCGGTTTTTTCTTTTTGTATTACTTACGCTTACCGGAGTTATCCGAGAAGACGGTATATGCAAAGGTCAGAACAGTGAAGAGCATGATTGTGTAATTAATCAGAACTTCAGGCGTGACAAATTGTTGCATTGTAACCATAATACATGCCCCCTTTTGAGGGCCTAAAGGATTTAGCCGCCTGCCGTTTATGCCGGTTCGTTCCCCGGCGACAATTATTCTATGTGATAATCGGTATTTTGTCAAGAATAATGTTTTTTACTGTATATGTTGACAAAATCATCAATAAGTTGTACAATAAAACCGAAGAGAGAACCGTTGCAGACGGCTACGCCCTCGCAGATCTTTTTACTGAAGAAAAAAAACCGCTTACTTGGGCATTTTGGGCGGTTTTTTTATATCATTTTATTTTGTAAATTTGCATAAAAGTATTGCAATAAACAGATAATTATTGTATAATACCGTTTATTATATTTCAGCGAAAAGAGGAGTTTGCTTTGGTTGAGAATGTATCCGCCTTTTTTGCGGAGTATCCGCAGCTGGTTTATGTGCTGCGTCTTATTCTTGCCGGTGTGTGCGGCGGTGTTATAGGTGTTGAGCGTACATTGCGTCAGAAGGACGCGGGCTTCCGTACGCATATTATAGTCGCAGTCGGTGCGGCACTTCTTATAATCGTGTCAAAATACGGCTTTTTCGATATGATGAAAATAGCCGGCGTAAAGCTTGACCCGTCACGTGTGGCATCCACAATAATTACGGGATTTTCATTCCTCGGTGCCGGTATGATTTTCGTTAAGGGCGTTAACATAAAGGGTCTTACCACTGCGGCGGGCATTCTCGTCACGGCGGCAATAGGTATGTCCATAGGCGCGGGCATGTATGTTGTGGGGCTTTCTTCTGTCGCTCTGCTTCTTCTGGTTCAGATAGTATTTCATAAGTTCCTCATCGGCTTTGACAAGGTGCTTGCAAACGACAACATTAACCCCTGTTTTATTCAGATAGACAATATTGCCGACGGTGTAAATGATATGAAAAAATATCTTGAGGACAACGGCGTGCATATTTCCGACTCAAGTGTTGAGGTGTCGGATGACAACTCCCTTCTGACAATTCGCCTTAATGTCGTGCTTCAGAAAAATGTCGACCTTGACGAGACGCTTAATAAGCTCAGAAGCATAAATCCGGCGGTCAGACAGGCGATTGCATTATAAGTTGTGTAATATAACTGTTAAAAATATATACTGTATTTTTAAAATGGTCCATATGGGCCATTTTTTTTGTGTAAAAGTACGATATAATGTCAAATGGGTAGAAATGTACTTCTTATATGAAAGGATGAAATTCCATGGCATTATTTGAAAAAAATACTGCGATCTTTGCGGAGAAAAGGTAAATCTTCTTACAAGACAGAAGCTGTCAGACGGATTCCTCTGCTCCGACTGCAAAAAGAAGCTCTCTTACTTTTCTTCCGATTGGGACGACAGAACAATCGATGATGTAAAGGCACACCTTGCCGCACGTGAACAGAACAAGCGGAAATTCGCCGCCCTTTCCGTTACACGCACGGCAGGACCTAACGGTGAAATCTGTATAGACGACAGAAACGGCAAGTTCTATTTCGCTTTCGGCAAAGATTATAAAGAAAACAACCCCGAGGTATTCGATTTCAATCAGCTTCTCGACTTTTGGTTTGTCGAGGAGTACCGCACGCTGTCCGACATCGACAATGACGGCATCGCCGATAAATACGAGAACAATACCGCAACCGGCATGAACCGCAATATGAACAATTTCGGCGGCCCCGGTATGATGAACCCCGGCATGATGGGCGGCATGATGAACGGTATGGTTCAGATTCCGCAGAACCTTCAGCAGTATTTCCGCCGCACCGGTTCAATCGGCATGAATGACAATTCCCCCAAGGAGCTCAGCACAATTGAGCTTCATATCAAAGTAAATCATGCGTACATAAAGCGTGATATTATATTTGATGTCGCTTCAAACTGCTCCGATGCTCTCGACCTTAACAGAGCGTTTAATATGTGCTATGAAATTGTTCAGGTGCTTACTGCAATAAAGAGCGGCACAGCAGTTAACAACAACGGCTATCAGCAGATGAATAACAGCTATGCTCAGCAGAATAACGGTTATCAGCAGATGAACAATAACGGCTATCAGCAGATGAACAATAACGGTTACCGGCAGATGAACAATAACGGCTACCGGCAGACGAACAATATGAACGCCAATATGGGCGGTGTTCGTCCGTTCTGCCCCAACTGCGGCACACAGAACTCGGCCGGCTCGGCATTCTGCCCCAACTGCGGCACAAATCTTAAACAATAAAAAAATAACGGGGCTGTCATTCAAAAAAAGTGAACGGCAGTCCCGTGTTTTCCCTTGCATATAATTTTGAGGATTAGTATAATATAATTATAAAAGCTTTTTCCGTGGGACTTTTTTAATTTTTTCAAACGGCAGAAATAAACAGATCAAAGGAGAAAAAACTATGGGACTTCTTAAAGCAGGCGCAGGCTCATTAAGCGGAGTACTTGCCGATTCATGGCGTGAATATTTTTATTGTGAGGCAATTGACAAGGACACTCTGGCTGTCAAGGGTTCAAAGAGAACAGGCAGCCGTTCTTCGAACACAAAAGGCTCCGATAACATTATTTCAAACGGTTCGATTATTGCCGTTGCGGACGGTCAGTGCATGATGATTGTCGAGCAGGGCAAGGTTGTTGAACTTTGCAACGAGCCCGGTGAATTTGTGTATGATTCCTCCACCGAGCCTACAATCATGTACGGCGGTTTTAACGGTGAGAACATCAAAAACTGCTTCAAAACTCTCGGCAAGCGTTTCACATTCGGCGGTGAGCCCGCAAAGGATCAGCGTGTCTATTATTTCAATACAAAAGAGATTATGGGCAACAAGTACGGCACCCAGAACCCCATTCCGTTCAGAGTTGTCGATACAAACATCGGTCTTGATATGGATATAGGCATCCGCTGCAACGGTGAATATTCATACAAGATTGTCAACCCTATGCTTTTCTATACCAATGTATGCGGAAATATTTCAGACAGTTATTCCCGTTCCGAGATTGACTCTCAGCTTAAGGTTGAGCTTCTCAGCGCTCTTCAGCCGGCGTTCGGCAAGATAAGCGAGCAGGGCGTCCGTTATTCGGCACTCATGAACCACACAAATGAAATTCAGGATTCCCTTAATGAGGTTCTCTCTGCAAAATGGGCAGAGCTTCGAGGCATTCAGGTCGCTTCCTTCGCTGTCGGTTCAATGACGGCGGACGAAGAGGACGAGGCTACACTTAAGGAGCTTCAGCGTGCGGGTGCTCTTCGTGATCCCAGACTCGGTGCGGGTCTGATGACAGGCGCGACGGCAACAGCAATGAAGGATGCCGCAAACAATCCAAACGGCTCCATGATGGGCTTTATGGGTGTTGGTCTTGCACAGAATCTCGGCGGCAATCAGGCTTCCAATCTCTATGCACAGGGTCAGCAGCAGTACGGTACATATCAGCCTCAGTACGGCGCAGGTCAGGGCTATAACGCTCCGACAGGGTACGGCACACAGCCGACACCGACAGCAGGCGGCTGGACATGTGAATGCGGCACTGCGAACACCGGCAGATTCTGCACTAACTGCGGCAAGCCTCAGCCCGCTCCCGCTCCCACGGCGGGCAGCTGGACTTGCGAATGCGGCTCTGTAAACACAGGCAAGTTCTGCCCCAATTGCGGCAAGCCTCAGCCGGCGGCAAAAAAGACATTTAAGTGCAATAAGTGCGGCTGGGTACCCGCAGATCCCGCAAATCCGCCTAAATTCTGCCCCAACTGCGGCGATCTGTTTGATTCGAATGATGCTAACTGACTGATATAAGTTAGCAAGGAGCAGTGAAGCAAGTGGTCGGTATCCGGTATCCGGTGACCGGTTTCGCAGACATAAAAGCTAATTTTCGGCGATAAAAATTACCGTTTGCGAAGCTTATAATCTAAGACACGCAGTGTCTTCCTTAGTCACTGGCCCCTGGCCCCTGGCCACTGGTCCCTGTTAAAATTGTTTTGTTCGGATTATCCGAATTGTAGGAAAATGAGGCGCAACATGGCAAGTTTACTTGAATATAAATGTCCGAATTGCGGCGGGCATATAGTTTTTGATACCGCATCACAGAAATTCAAGTGCGAATTCTGCGATTCCGTATTTACCGAGGAGCAACTGGCTTCTCAGCAGAACGCGGCGGAGCAGAAGGCGCAGAATGAGGCGTCCCCCGATGTGCCTGCCGAGGAAGCGGCACAGTACGGCTGGTCGCCCGAGAACGAAAGCGAAACTCTCGGCGAAATGAGCGTTTATTCGTGTCAGTCGTGCGGTGCGAAGATTACAACGGATGTCAACACCGTTGCGAGCAAATGCCCGTATTGCGATTCGCCGATTATCATGACCGGCAAGGTCACAGGGCTTCTTAAACCGGCGTGCATAATTCCGTTTAAGCTCGACAAAAAACAGGCAGGCGAGGAGCTTAAAAAGTTCTGCAAGGGCAAGTGGTTTTTGCCGTCAAAGTTCGTTTCCGAGAACAGGATACAGGATATGAAGGGCGTTTATGTTCCGTTCTGGCTCTTTGACACCGACGTATCCGCCAATATCGTATACGAGGCGACACGTGTCCGTACATGGAGTGATTCCGATTTCAATTATACCGAGACGAGCTTCTTTAATGTTTTCCGCAACGGCGACATAGGCTTTGCGGATATCCCTGTTGACGCATCCGAAAAAATGCCCGACGACTACATGGACGGCATTGAGCCGTTTGACTATAAGGATATGTCCGACTTTAACCCGGCATTCCTTGCGGGCTTTATGGCAGATAAATATGACGTGTCCGCCGAGCAGTCATTCCCGAGAGCGGAGACACGTGTTAAAAATTCAACTCAGTCCGAGTTTGCGAGAACGGTCAACGGCTTTAACAGTGTAGTTCCCGTAAGCACCAATATCACACCCAAAAACAGCAGATACAGATACGCGATGCTGCCCGTGTGGATGATGAACACCAAATTTGAGGGCAAGAACTATCTGTTTGCCGTTAACGGTCAGACGGGACGTGTTGCCGGCTCTCTGCCCATAGACAAGAAAAAGCTGTTCGGTATGTTCGGCGGAATTGTCGCCGCCATTATGGCTGTCGCACAGTTCTTTATTCTGCGATAAGGGGGTATGCATATGAAAAAGATTTTTGCCGTTATTTTATCATTTGTTATGGCGGTGTCGCTTTTTGTGCCTGCCTTCGCCGAAACGCAGGCGTCGGACGTGCCCGATGACACCGAGGTTTTGCTCGGTTCGGATTCAACAGATGACTATTGGAATTATGGGTATGAATACGAGAGTGACCCTGTCGGAGTCGAAAACGACAGCGTCATAGAGTTTAACAAAGAAAACTATGTTGTCGACAACGCCGATATTTTCACGGACGACGAAGAAAATCAGCTGTTTAACGCAATCAGTGAAATACGCAGTACGTATTCCTTTGATCTTGTGTATCTCACCGTGACCGACATGGGCTATTACGACAGCGACAGCGCACAGGCGTACGCAGAAGATTATTATGATTTCAACGGCTACGGCTACGGTTCAAACCGTGACGGACTTATAATGCTGCTCTATATTACCGGTGTTTCCGGCTCAAATAAGGTCTGGATTTCCGGCAGAGGTCTCGGTGAAACCGTTTTCAATTCGGACTATGTTCTTAATTTTGATTACGGCCCTGTTTATGAGAAGGTTACGCCTATTCTTAAAGAGGGCAACTACGGCGAAGCGGCTATAACCGTTTCGGGGTTTGTTTCACAGTACTTAAGTGACTACATTAACGACGGCTACATTCACGGTACGCTGTTTAATGATGACGATTTTGTGTCCGGCTCAAGTCATTATTCATGGAGATATTATGCGAGATATGAGGCTATTGCCCTTGTGTTCGCATGTGTAATTGCATTTATAATTGTCTCAATCGGCAAGAGAAAGATGAAGACCAACCGCATAAAGAAAGAAGCGGCGAACTACGAAAAGCCCGGCAGTATGAATGTAACATATGCCGCCGAGTACTTTACGCATTCAACCGTTTCAAAGACTCCGAGACCGAAGAGCGACACTTCATCCGGCGGCGGAGGCGGAGGCCACTCGGGTGCTTCGCATTCGGGAGGCGGAGGATCATTCTGATTAAGAATTCATAATTCATAATATCGGAAGGCACGATGAGCCTTGAATTTATAAAGCTTCGCAGGTAATAATTTCTTTCCTTGTGCTAACATTGTAAAAAATTATACAACCACCAAACAGTATAATTAAAACCGTGTCATTAGTGGCACGGTTTTTTTGTGATAATGATTTGTTATGAGTTAAATTTTGCTCGCGAATATAATAATTAGCGAAGCCTTATAAAATCAAGTCCGCAGGACTTCCTTGTTTTCTGGCCACTGGCCACCGGATACTGGCCACTCATTGTTAATTGTTAATTGTTAATTGTTAATTGTTAATTGTTAATTATTAATTTTCATGTCCCCCTCTTTAATCCACCCGAGTTTTCGGCAAACAAGTCCGAACGCCCACGACAGCACTGCGGGGAGTACGATGCATATAAGGGCAAGGCCTATCCAGTCCATTGCCGTTGGGGTTATGGGGTCGGCACCGTTTGTCGGCTCAAGCCAGCCTGTCCATACGCCGATAGGACCGCACAGACCGCAAGTGCCCATGCCGGAGTTTACAGCCGCGCCGTTCATTTCAAGCTTGAATACGCAGGTGGCGAGCGGCCCTGTGACCGCACTTGCCGCAATCGCGGGAATCCATATACGGGGATTTTTTACTATATTGCCCATCTGAAGCATGGACGTGCCGAGCCCCTGCGACACGACACCGCCCCAGCCGTTATCTCTGAATGACACAACGGCAAAGCCTATCATATTCGCACAGCACCCTGCGACCGCCGCACCGCCCGCAAGCCCCGTAAGGCTCAGCGCGGCGCATATAGCCGCCGATGAAATCGGAAGTGTCAGAGCAATTCCGACAACCACGGACACCACAACGCCCATTATAAACGGCTGCTGAGTTGTTGCCCATTTTATTATTTCGCCGACCTTTGATGCCGCCGTGCCTATCGGCTGAGCGACGAGCATTGCAAGTCCGACACCCGAAAGTATGGTTACAATCGGTGTTACGAGTATATCAATTTTTGTCTCTTTCGATACGATTTTTCCGAGTTCAGCCGCAACCACCGCAATGAAATACACGGCAAGCGGACCGCCCGCACCGCCCAGCTGATTTGTGGCGTAGCCGACGGGGATAAGCGAAAACAGAACCATACCCGGTGCTCCGAGTGCGTTTCCGATTGCGACAGCCATGCCGGGGCCTGCCATTTTTGAGGCAAAGTCGCCCAGTGTCAGCCCTGTGTCGCCTATGGGGTCACGCAGAAACGGAAAGCCGAGCTGTGAACCCAAAGTGTTGAGTATAGTTCCCACAAGCAGCGTACAGAAAAGCCCCTGTGCCATAGCACCCAAGGCATCTATACCGTAGCGGCGAAGAGAAATCTCAACGCCTTTGCGTTTCAGAAATTCTTTTATCTTGGTCATAATATCACCCCAAAATACAATTAGCAATTAGCAATTAGCAATGAGTGGTCAGTATCCGGTGACCAGTGGTCAGAAAACAAGGAAGTCCTGCGGACTTGATTTTATAAGGCTTCGCAAAACAATTAGCAGTTAGCAAGGAGCAAGGAGCAGTGAAAGGGACCGGGGAGCGGGGGTCATGGGTCGGGGACGTAAGTCCTGCAGACTTAATTTGTATGGCTTAGCAAATATATAAACAAAAGTTTTTTAATAAATTGATCGCCGACAATGTCTACAATCCAAGGCACTTTGTGCCTTCCTTAGCCCCCAGCCCCCGATCCCCGATTCCCGACCCCTGTGCGCTTCGATTATTTGTTCTGTTTAAGTTTGTTAATAAGCTCGCCTACATCTACCCCAATCACTTTGCCGTTTTCGGTGAGGTCGTTAAGCGGCAGGAGGACAAAATCACGGTAGGGAAGTCCCGGATGCGGCAGGGTCAGCTCGGACGTGTTTCTTGTCTCACCTTCGTACATAAGAAGGTCAATGTCAAGAATGCGAGGCCCGTTCTTAAATTCACGAATACGCCCGAAGCCCGCTTCAATTCCGAGGCAGACACCGAGAAGAGCCTCGGGGGAGAGTGTCGTTTTTATTTCGGCACACGAATTTGTAAAATCCGCCTGCTCGGAGTATCCCCACGGCTTTGTAATGTAAAATTTTGATTTTTTTACAACTCTGACGCCCGGCACAAGGTCAAGGGCGGTATAGGCATCCGCAATATTATTTTTGCCGTCGCCTATGTTTGAGCCGAAAGCGAGATATGCCGTTTTTTCTCCGCACGGTGATTTTTTTCTCGAGCGTGTGACAGTGACGGACATATTTTTAAATTCCGCCTTAACGGGGGCATGCGGCTTTTTTACAGTGACGCTCACCTTATCCACAAGCGGAAAGGAGCTTATAATCCCGTCAGCGACATTGGCGGCGGCATATTCTATCAGATCGAATTTGTCGGACAGAAAAATCTCGGTCGCCTTTTTTGTGACATCGGAATAGCTGACGGTCGAACCGACACTGTCGTCAATACACGCCGCCTCATTTGAAACAAGGCAGGAAATGTCCAATACAAAGTCCTGCCCGTTTTGTTTTTCCTCGGGGTGCACACCGTGGAAGGCATACACCCTGAGGGAATTTATGTTTATATACATATATCAGTTCTGATGATAGTCCTTGAGGAAGTCGCCGAGATCCCTCATAGCTCTTGCCATATCGTCTGCCTTCGGGAGCATGACAATACGGAAGTGGTCGGGATCGTTCCAGCTGAAGCCTCTGCCGGGGATAATCATGACGTGCTTTGCATGCAAAAAGTCCATGGCGAACTGCTGATCGTCGGTAATGTTGAACTTCTTTATATCAAGCTTCGGGAAGATATAGAAAGCGGCGTGGTTCTTTACGTACGTAATGCCGTCAATCTTGTCAAGCTCTCTGCAGCACGCTTCACGCTGTTCATAAAGTCTGCCGCCCGGGACAATCATCTCTCTTGTTGACTCGGGGTCTGCAAGAGCCGCGGGGATAACCAGCTGCATAAGGGCGTTTGCGCAAAGACGCATTGCCGCCAGAGCTACAAGACCCGCGATAAAGTCGGAAGCGTCCTTCTTGGCACCGCTGACTATCATCCAGCCGCAGCGGAAGCCGCATATAATGTGTGATTTTGAAAGTCCGTTGTATGTGATGCACAGAAGGTCATCGCAAAGGGAAGCGGTTGACACGTGCTCAATGCCGTCCATGACAAGACGGTCATAAATTTCATCGGACAAAATGACAAGCTTATGCTCTCTTGCTATTTCGATAATCTGAAGCAGAAGCTCCTTGGGATAAACGGCACCCGTGGGGTTATTGGGGTTTATGAGAACAATAGCCTTTGTCTTGCTTGTAATCTTGGAGCGAATGTCATCGGGGTCGGGATACCACTGATTTGTTTCGTCGCAGACATAGTGTACCGGCACGGCGCCTGCGATATAAACGGAGTTTGTCCACAGTGAATAGTCGGGAGCGGGAACAAGAATTTCGTCACCGTAGTTAAGAAGAGCGGTGAGCGTCATTGTCACAAGCTCGGATACACCGTTGCCGATAAACACATCATCGGGAGTGACACCCTTTATGCCCTTTGATTTGTGATATTCGCAGATGGCTTCTCTGGCGTCCGGCATACCCTTAAGATCGCAGTACGCGACAGCCTTGTCGGCGTTGTCAAGAAGGGCGTGTCTTACGGAGTCGGGCATTTTGAAGCCGAATGTTGCGGGGTTGCCGGTGTTAAGACGCATAACGTCAATACCCTCGGCACGCATGCGGTTGGACTCGACAAAAACGGGTCCTCTGATGTCGGAATGAACTTTCTGAAGCTTGTCTGAACGGTTGATAGTATTCATAAGAAACCTCCTGATTATAATTAAGAATTAAGAATGCATAATGTAGTGGACCTGTATAATAAAAGTGTACATTTGAAGTTCGTAATGATATAATGCAAATA
>CAVFUV010000028.1:0-15343 GCA_963625735.1 bacterium | reverse complement strand
CCGAATTTACGGGGATTGCAGCCGTTTTGGCGTGTTGGAACTGTCAAAGATGGGATATTAACATATTATTAAGAAAAAATCAAACGGTTGACATAAAATTTTGCAGGTTGTAATATATATGGGTATGCTTAATTTTTTGAGAAGGTGAATACAGCATGAAAACTCCCGTGTTCGGCATCCAGCTTTACACTTTAAGAGACTATATACAGACGGCGGAGAATTTTGACAGCACGCTTGCCCGGCTTGCCAAAATGGGCATTCATGATGTCCAGATTTCCGCAATAGGCGATATCCCGGCGGAAGTTCAGCGGGATATTCTGAATAAATATTCCATGAAGGTCTGCATCACGCATAAGCCGATTGACAGAATGAAAAACGATCTCGACAATCTCCTTCACGAGCATGAGATTATCGGCTGTCATGATATAGGCATCGGCTGTGCCCCGTCGGATGCACGTGACAATTCCGGTGCCGTACGTGCTTTTATAAAGGACCTGAACGCAATCGGCGAGAATATGGCAAAACGCGGTTTCCATCTCTATTATCACAATCACGCCTTTGAATTCTACCGTCTCGCGGATATGAACAAGTGCATGATGGATCTGCTTTTGGAGGAGACAGACCCCGAATATGTCGGATTTATTCCCGATGTCGCATGGGCGGACTACGGCGGACAGAACCCCGTTGAACTGCTCGAAAAGATGAAAGGCAGAGTTAAAGTCATACATTTCAAGGATTATATGTTTGATGAGAACTCTGTACGCCGTTTTGTGCCTCTCACGAAAGGCGTAGTTGACCTTAAATCATGCTACGACGCCGCCTGCCGCCTTGAAATCCCGTACATTATGTATGAGCATGATGACAATTGGCCGGACGGGGATGCGTTTAAAGCATGCGAAGAGACGATAAGTGCTTACAAAAAGCTAACCAATAATAATTAGCAATAAGCTGGAGTGGCCAGTATCCGGTGGCCAGTATCCAGTGACAGAGGAAGTCCTGCGGACTTGAATTTATATAAGCTCCGCCTTATGCGAAGCTATATAATCTAAGACACGCAGTGTCTTCCTCAGCCACTGGTCACTGGATACCGGATACTGACCACTATGCTCTCACTGCTCCTTTAGTTGCTAATTGTGTTTTGCAGGATAATCAAGGCTGCCCTTTGCAGGGCACCGAAAAGGAGATACAAAATGTCTAAATTAAGATTCTATCTCGCCATGTTCGTGGCGAAGGCAACATATTACGGTCTTAAGGTGCTCGGCAGAAACGCTTCGTATATGCCGGGTGAGCTTGCCGTTCGCATATGCCCCGATTTTATCGGTTATCTTAAAAAGCCCGAGACGGTTATATGTGTCACGGGTACAAACGGCAAGACGACAACGTCAAACCTGTTGAATTCGGTTCTTAAATACTGCGGTTATGACGTGCTTAACAATTCGCTCGGTTCAAACGTTCACGGCGGTATTGCCAACGCACTTCTGAGCGCATCGACCTTTACGGGCAGACCCAAAAAGAAAATTGCCGTGCTTGAGGTGGATGAGAGAAGCTCGCTTCTTGTATATAAGCATCTGACACCCGATTATCTTATCATCAACAATATAATGCGTGACTCGATTAAGAGAAACGCTCACACGGAATTTATTTCCTATATCATAAATACAGCCGTGCCGAAAGAGACAAAGGTCATACTCAACGCCGATGATATAATCTGCTCCTCGCTTGTTCCTCAGTGCGAAAACAGAACATATTTCGGACTTGACGCGGAACGCCCCGAAAAAAAGATCGTGCCTTATGTCCGTGATATTGTCTATTGCCCCAAGTGCGGCGGTGAGCTTAAATACGACTATATCCGCTATAATCACATAGGTCGCTGTAAGTGTGAAAAATGCGGCTACGGCACGCCCGAAAGGGATTTTGTCGTAACGTCAATCGACAGAGAAAACGGCACGTTTACGCTCAGATTTAACGGCACCGAAACCGTTCTGCGTCTTGTCAACGACAACATAGTCAATGTGTTCAACTGCTGCGGTGCTGTGGCGCTTCTGACCCGTTTCGGACTTTCTATGGACAAAATAAAAGAGGCTTTCGAAAACCTCGTGATTGTAAAGACTCGCCTTGACACATTCAAGGTGGGCGATTCGGAAGTCGCCATGATTCTCGCGAAGGGTCAGAACCCCGTCGCATGCACACGCTGTTTTGAGTACGGCGCCTCTATCCCAAAAAAAGACAAGTGCTTCATAATTACATATGATGACCGTGAGGATAATATTCACAACTCCGAAAACACATGCTTTTTCTATGATACCGACTATTCATTCTTTAAGGACGACAGCATAAAAGAGGTTATTTTCGCAGGACCTCGCTGTCGTGATAACTACCTTCGCACGCTTATGGCAGGGGTCAGCCCCGACAAGATTAAGACGACCGAAAACGCTTCGGGCGGCGCGTCACTTGCCGATGTCAAAAACTGCAAGAGCTTTATCGTATTTTTCGATAACTACCGCCTTGAAGAAGCCGCGGCGACGAAGAAGGAGCTTATTGAACGATTAAAGGCGAACTGAAAGTGAGCGGTTTGACCGAGGGTGGAGTGTGGAGAGTGGAGTCAGCTACGCAAAGTTTAAAGCTGTTTCATAAAAATCGGCTCTTTATGCCGGCGAAACTATACGGTTCAAGAGCGGAAAAAAAATTCCGGCACCATAATTGCTCCACACTCCACTCTCCACACTTACGAAAGGCGGTTTATATGCTTCGCCGAAGTTGTATTTCCTTGAGTCTTGAACGAAGTTCCTTCGCCGCCGTATCGTACGCCTTAACCGTATCGCTCCCCTCCGGCAGTGTGATTTCTTCCCCGGTGATGAGGGAGGCAAAGTAGGCGAGGGCGTGCGGATTTTTTACGAGAAACGGGCCTGTGAGCTGTGTCGCGAAAATATTGTCACATATTATGCCTTCCGCTGAGGAGGGCTTTTCGTTTCCCGCTTCTTTGCCCAAAATGAGATTGAATGCAGGTGTTTCTATGCCGCTGTAAACGCATGATGTGTTTATAAATCCCACGCATTCCTTGCCGAAAATATTTCTGTCATCCGTCAGAGCATCGGACAGATATCTTTTGTCGGGGTTATAGAATGTTGTAAATGGCAATATGCCCGCCGCGGGAAAAACACCGTTGGGGGATGTCGTCTCTTTGCCGAGCATCGACATGGCGTTGCCCGTTAACAGCCATTTTTCGCCGCCCTGTACGCTCATGTGAAATTCGTTGATGTGTTTTAACAGCCTGTCCGCACCTAAGGACGCGCACTGCTTTGGACCCGAACCCATGTATACAAGGTCGTTGCCGCCGCTCTTAAACGGCACGGTCTCGTCGTCAATAATTTCCACTGAGTAGTCATTCATCTCGAGTATCGCCTTAAGGGCCACAAGATTGCCCCTGTCGCCGTAAAGTGACATTGAGCGCGGGAACAGATGAAATATTTTAATCGGTTTTGTGTTTTTCATATGCGTCTCTTCTTTCCGAATGCTTTTAATGTGTTTTCGGCGTCGGCAAAGCAGGTGAGGATTATAAGCCCCTCGGAGCTGTCCGTTTTTGCCGTGTTCGCCGCTTCGTTAATATCGGGCAAGGTGTGAATTTTGTCTTTGTCGACACCTGTGGATTTAAGTCTGACCGCCAAATCAAAAGCGTATTTTCCGCTCAGATATACATTTTTTATGTTGCCGGAAGAGAGCGGTTCAAAGCTTATATCCCACAGCCAGCTGGTTTCAGCCGTATAATATTTTCGGCTTATTCTGTCAATTACTATCATGACGGAAATATCATTTTTTTGCGATGCGGCATATTCCAGATTCAGATTGTACGCCGTTGAATTTTCGTGCTTGCATATTAAAAGCGTGGCGTTTTTGCCGTCTGTGTCAAAGCTTATCCGTCTGCCGTTGTCGGATGAAAAGTCCGATAACGTGTCTGCCAAAACGCTTTTTGCTATGCCGAGCTCTCTGCCCACGGCAAAGGCGGCACACAGATTATATGCCTGATATTTGCCTGTGAATGAGACCGAGAGGGGAGTATCGTTTATGATGATTTGCTTTTTGTCTTTGTCTGCGAAAACGATATTATATTTTTTGTCCGCCGTTCTGAAATCGCACTTTGTACAGGCAAACTCTCCTATATGCGAATAGTGATATGCACTGTATTTTACGGGGGCGGCGCAGATGGGGCAGAATACGACATCCTCATATAAGGCGTCGCTTTTTTCGCTTGACAGCACGGTTTTATCCGCACCGAAATACACGGTGTTGTGTCTGCCGAAAACAAGGGACATGCTTATGGGATCGTCGCCGTTGACAAGGATTTTAGTCTTGTTCGGCAGCTTGTCGACAGCCGTTTTGAGCTTGTCACGGACAAAAAACGGTTCGCCGTTTCGTGTCATCTGATCACGGCAGATATTTGTAATAACAAGGGCGGTCGGAGTGATATTTTCAAAAATCGCCTCGGCATAGCGTTCGTCAGTTTCTATGACGGCGGCATCGGCTCTGACTTTGCCTTTAAGTGTCGCATTGCCTAAAAGCAGTGTGGCAACGCCCTCTGTCTGATTACTGCCCTTGCGGTTTGAAATGACTTTTCTGCCGCTTTTGGACAGCACAGTCGCAATCATTTCGGAAGTGCTTGTCTTGCCGTTTGAGCCTGTGACGCAGATAACCTTTTTCGGCAGTGTCAGACGTTTTAATATATTCGGATTCAGCTTAAGACAGATTTTTCCGGGCAGTGAAGAGCCCCTGCCGATAAGCCTCAGAAAAAATATCAGAATTTTGCAAAGCAGAATTGTAAAAAAAGTTGACAAAATAATCGCCTCCGAAAAGCTGAAGTTTAATCTTTTATTAATTCGCTTGATTTTGCGAACCTTTTGTATATAATGGTTACATAATGGGTGGAGTGTGCAATACAAAGCAGAATAATGCAGAATGCAGAATTAAGGAAAACGCCCGGGCGTTTTGGATTGTAAAGCTCCGCAAACGATTAATTTCAAACAGAAAAACAGTCTTTAAATCTGCGAAGCTATTAAAATCAAGTCCGCAGGACTTCCGACATTATGCATTATGCATTCTACATTGATTTTCCGACATTCTACATTGACGTAACTACTAAAATTTCCACCGAATAAAGGAGATAAAAAATTGACAGTCGAGGTTTTATTTGACGAGGTCTGCAACCTCAACGCCGACGGCAGAAACAGCGAATATCTTCAGATGAGCATGCCCGACGCCGAATTTATTCATACAAAGCTTGATGACGAACCGTACTTTGTCCGCCACAATCCCGATATTATCATGATGGGTCACATGACGGAGAAAACGCAAAGATTTGTTATAGATAAACTCATGAACTTAAAACGGAGATTAAATGAGCTTATCGACACCGGAACAATTTTTGTTATTACCGGCAACGCCCTCGATGTTTTCTGTGAGCATATTTCCTATGTTACCGAGAAGATAGAGAAGGACGCATTGGGGATTTTTCCGCTTAAGGCGAAGTGTGATCTGTTTGACCGCTACAACGGTAAACAGCTTTCAAATTTCGCGGGTACTTGCCTGTCAAGTACCGATTCTGATATACAGAGTATACCAGAAAAATCTCTGTCTTCGGACGATATAAAAATAGTCGGCTTCAAGTCGCAGTTCAGCTTTCTGTACGGTGACAATTCGTCATTTTATTTCTCAAAATGCGTGCGCGGAGTCGGCATAAACAGAGACAGCATTTTTGAAGGTATCCGCAAAAATAATTTTTTCGGCACACATCTGTGCGGCCCTCTGCTTGTCCTTAATCCTCTCTTTACGGAATACATTATGCACCTTGCCGGGCATAACGGCAGTGCGGCTTTTCGTGATGCCGCGATGGAAGCGTATTGGCAGCACGTTAAGGAGTTTGAAGAGCCGAAAACTCAATTCTGACGCAGTGAGCAAGGAGCAAGGAGCAAGGAGCAGTCGCAAAGGGACCGGGAACCGGGGATCGGGGGCCGGAGGCTAAGGAAGACACTGCGTGTCTTGAATTATATAGCTTCGCAAGGGGTAAGATTTTTCAGTACTGCAAGATTGTTTGCTGAACTTAAGTATATGGCTTCGCAAGAGGTGGGCTTTTGGGGCATCGCTGGGCTGTTGCCGTCGGCGGAGCTGAACCGCCGGTCGGGGCACCTGTCTGCCCGTTCGGCAGGTTTTCGAAAACAGGTCGGATTTTATACCGACCGGACAGGTACCGCCTCCCGGCGGATGCCCCTCGCTCATCTTCAGTTGGGCGGCTGCTGTGGGACGCCGCCGCACAACTTTGATTCGTTCGGGGCATTTTGCTCGTCGCTTGCCTTGCAAGCTCCTCGCCTCACTTTTGTGCTTTTTATGCAAAATATTTATGACACTAATCCAAATATTGTATGCCCTTTGTCTATTGACGAGGGGCATCTTTTTTGCTAAAATATTAATAAATATGGGTATATTAACTGCGTACATATAAAGGAGGCTTTTCGTATGATAAATACAGGCAAAACGAAAAGAACTTTTCTGAAGTCAATCAGCTTACTGCTGTGCCTTGTAATGGTGCTTGGCACTGTAAGCCTTGATTGGTCCGCCCTTACGGCAATGGCGGCTGACGCTTCAAACAGCTCTTCAACAGACGAAATCGTCACAAGAAAAGAGCTTAATTTCAACCACGATTGGAAGTTCAGTCTTTCCGACCCCACGGGCGCGGAGAAAAAGAGCTATAAAGACAGTTCATGGGAGACGGTTGACCTGCCCCATGACTTCAGTATAACTCAGAGCTTCACAACGACAAACACCGAGACGGAGTCGGGCAACCTTCCCACCGGCACAGGCTGGTACAGAAAGATGTTCACCATTCCTTCGGAGTATGAAAAGAGTGACATATGGCTCACGTTCGACGGCGTATACAACAACGCATACGTTTATGTTAACGGTGAGCTTGTGGCCGAGAACCACTACGGCTACAATTCATTCTCGATAAACCTCGGTGATTATGTTATCCGTGACGGCAACACATGGAACTGCATAGCCGTTAAGGTTGTCAGCGAAATGGCATCAAGCCGCTGGTATTCGGGCTCGGGTATCACACGTGATGTCACAATGACAATTCTCAATCAGGTGCACGTATCTCATTACGGCACTCAGATTACGACATCCTCTGTTTCGAGCTCCTCGGCGACAGTCGCCACAAAGCTCAATGTCGAGAATACATACAAGGATGCCGCAACGGTTCAGATTAAATCCGAGATAAAAGACCCGTCCGGCAATGTCGTCGCATCCGACAGCGCAAACAGACAGCTGGCGTCCGGTGAAAATACCGACCTTACATTCAGTCAGACAGTTTCAAATCCGCAGCTTTGGAGCACGGATACACCCAATCTCTATACGCAGGTTACAACAATCACCGACACAGACGGCAATGTTCTTGATACAAACGAAACAACCTTCGGTATAAGAACAATCGAGTGGAGTGCGTCAACGGGCTTCTCGCTCAACGGCGAAAAGATGAAGCTTCAGGGCGTATGTATGCACCACGATCAGGGTGCCCTCGGTGCGGTTCAGGAATACGACTCACTCTATCGTCAGATGTCCATAATGAAAGAGATGGGCGTTAACGCCATAAGAACATCGCACAACACCGCTTCAAAGGTTCTTATTCAGGTCTGCAACGAACTGGGTCTTCTTGTTCTCGAAGAAATATTCGACGGATGGGAGTATTCCAAAAACGGCAACTCCAACGACTTCGGCAAATACTTCAATGTAAGCCTCACCGAGTCAAACAACCTTATGGGTGCTTCAACAGACCTCACATGGGCAACATTCGTAACAAAAGAAACCGTTCTTCGTGATCGCAATGACCCCTGTGTATTCATGTGGGATATAGGCAACGAGCTTGCCGAAGGCACAAGCACCTCCGTTTCGGCGGTTTCGACAACATACGCAAAATACGCTTCTAATATTCGCAATACAATTCTCGCATACGACACAACACGTTCCCTTACTCAGGGCAACAACTACGGTTCCACATGGTCGGTTGACGATTATGTCGACGTAATCGGCGCGAACTATCACATTACATCATGGACAACTCAACTTTCAAAGCCGTTCTTCGCTTCCGAAGCGATTTCCGCAATTACAAGCAGAGGCGTATATGATTACAGCGGCACCACACAGCAGGGCGGCAAGCTCGGCAACACTGCATATGAACTTATGTCTTACGACAACTCCTATGTTCCGTGGGGCAACTCCGCGTCGGCAGGCTGGTACAAGGCCGTTGTAAACGACTGGTACTCAGGCGAGTTTGTATGGACGGGCTTCGATTATATCGGTGAACCGACACCGTGGAACAACACCGGCAGCAGAGGCGATACCGTTCCCAATACATCGTATTTCGGACTTGTAGATACGGCGGGTTTCGAAAAGGATCAGTATTATCTTTACAGAAGCTGGTGGCAGGATAAAGACACTACTCTTCATCTTCTGCCCGGCACATGGGATAAAGACGATCTCTATCTCAACAACGGCTACGCATACATAAATGTTTATTCCAATGCCGACCACATTGAGCTGCTTCTTAACGGCGAAGTCATAGGCACGGCACAGTCGACCGTAAACACAACGTCGGCAGGCTACACATACAGAACATGGGCTGAATCGGTTACGGATTCTTCCCTTTGCAACTTAAACGAAATAGACACAACCGACAATGAGCTTTACGCACAGTTCGGCGTAAAGTATACCGAAGGCACTCTGAGTGTCAAGGCATACGACGCAAGCGGCAACGAAATCACCGACACAGTCGGCACAAAGAGCGTTACAAGCGGCAAAACGGCTGCGAAGATTGTCTCAAAGCTCTGGGGCGAAGATAACTTCACTGCCGACGGCGATTCATTCGCGTACATTGAGTTCACTGCTGTTGACGACGAGGGCAACCCCGTAACAAATTACGAAGGAACTCTTGATATCACGGTCACAAATGACGGTGTTATAGCGGGTGTCGATAACGGCAATCAGGCGACGACTGACAAGTTCCAGCAGTCGAGCGTTATCACCTCCGACACAACGGCAACTATTAAAATGTATAACGGCAAGGCTCTTGCCATTGTCAGAACAACCGAGCAGGCAAATAACGTTCAGATTACCGCCACAACCTCCGACAGTCTCACGGTCGACGGCACAACATTTACTTCTCAGACACAGACCGAGGAACAGAAAGACCGGTATTTTGAGAATGTCGTAACTCAGAGCGCCATTTCTTATGAGGATGATATTTATTCTCAGTATGACGAGCTTAAGACCGAATTTGATGCCCTCGAAGATCCCAGCACATCAACCGGCGGCGAAACGGTAACAACCGTTACATATGAATATTATCCCGTAGAGACAAAGACGACGACAGCAGGGTCATATCTTGAAGACGGGGATTACATCATTTACGGCTACAACAGCGGCTCTTGTACATCGCAGGGTGCTCTTACTCACAGCTGGCAGAAGAACGCCGAATATCCCAATGCGGACTACACGGCTTTTGATACGACCGGTGCGGATGCTTCTTCAAGTGACCCCACATGGCATTTTGAACGCCTTGATAACGGCAACTACTACATTTACTATACGGATGACAGCAATGTAAAACAGTATCTTGCATGCACTTCGATTGATACATCCTTAAGAACACAGACTGACCCGTTTGAAATGGAAGTTACCGTAAACGATGACGGAACAATCTATATTTCAAAAGACGGAATCGGCGTTATCTACTATAACGAATTTACAAATATGGCGAGCACCGCCACTGCTTCCGACGGTTATTCCAAACTGACGCTTTACTCCGTAAACGGCTCAACCGTAACAAAGGTAACCCCCACAACAACCGCAGGCGGTTCAACATACATTGATATAAAAGAGCAGGAGTATGCGATTTATAATACCGATACTCTTTCCGGTATAACATATTCGGGCGTTATGTCTTATGACGCGGACACAAACGGTACAACAAAGGGACTTGATATCAAGCCCGCAACCATCTCCGGCACATTGCTTACCATGGATGCGGATTATGTCTATACGATTGTTCCCGCTGATGATTCAGGCACAAAGTTCTATATAAAAACACCTGAAGGCAAGTATCTTAATCTCGGCACTTCCAACGGTTCGGCAGTGCTTTCGGATACCCCCGAAGCCTTTACCGCTTATGTTGTCGGCGACGGAAGAGTAGCATTCTATAACTCAAGCAACATCTTTATGGATCACTTCCGTCAGGAAACATATTTCTCGGGTTGGTCATCAAGCACATCGAAGATAAATGACAACAACAAGTTCACTCTTTACGCCAAAAAGACAACCGAGACAAGCACAATTACGGATGCTGCCGTAAACCTTTATAACGCAATAAAGAAGGGCCTTGAGTACAACCCCGGTTCATACAGCTCCGATGCTTACGAAACTCTGTTCTCCGCTTTGCAGGAGGGCATGACGGTATACAAAAACTCATCGTCAACCGACACCGAAAAGCAGGCGGCGGCAGATGCCATTACGGCGGCTATCGAAGGACTGTCGGATTTCGTTACAAAGTTCCCCGCTACACTTATCCGTTACGGCTATGACCCCACAAGCTCAACACCTCATAATGTAACTTCGGACTATTATAATGAACAGGCGTACGTGCAGATGGCTGAGGCCATAAAGGCGGATGATGACCTTTTAAGTCAGATAAAAACCATAATCGACTACGACGGCGCAAACGGCACAACGTGGGAAGACGGCTATGCGGACGAGGCGCTTGAATCGGCCATCGCTCAGTATGCAAAGCTCTATACGGTTGCATTCAGCGGATATTCCGTAACATACGACGGGTCCACAAACTCCGAAGCCGCCAACGGTGAGGATATATATCAGACTTTCTGGAACTTCTGGGCAAAGGACAACACACAGGGCGCGAACGAATCAAAGGATGAAGGCGCTTCCATTCAGGGTATTTTCAGTCAGAAGCTTGACCCCGAAACAGGTCTGCCCGTGATGCATGACGCGTATACGCTGGACAGCGGTCTGTCATATCTGTGCGGTGAGTCATCGCTCAGCAGCAGTCGTGTTCATAATCTTGTATCCCTTACGTTAAACACAGGCGCATCGACAACGAAGAGTGTAACTCTTACGGCACTTAATAACATCGCTCCGTATGTTCCCGATTTCTTCTCAAAAAATAATGTTCTTGCGGACGGCAGCACCACAGTCTATTCAAAGTATTATTGGGATACCGAGTTCCCGTTCCTTACAACAACGGATGAATACGGTGTTAACCATTATACATACGATTCGTCAAACTCCTCAAAGCTTATCAGAGGCAGCTATGACGATGAAAATCAGACGGCTGTGCTTGATTACTATGATGTGGATAACTGGAGTGTCGCAAGACAGTGGAGCTCAAACGGTCAGGGCTTCTTCCCGTTTAACTATCGTACCGATTCGGATGTAACCGATTTCACAAGTGAAAACGCGATATATCACTTCGGTCTTACATTCAGCAAGGATTTCCACATTCCGGCATCGGGTACATATTCGACTAAGACCGGCGACGACATTATATTCAACTTCTCCGGTGACGATGACGTTCTTGTATATGTTGATGATACCCTTGTCCTTGATAACGGCGGTCTTCACGGCGCAAGAAGCTGTTCAATCAACTTCACACAGTGCACGGTTACATATCAGTACGCCATGAACCTTGAGGACCAGACTCTTGTAACAGATGCCGACGGCAATGTCACCGAGGGCGGAGCCGTATACTCCTACGCGAACAAAGACAATCTGTCCGATGACGCAAAGGCAGCTGTCGAAAAGCTCCACGCCATAATCGGCGACGGTCAGCAGCACACACTTTCGTTCTATTACCTTGAGCGTGGTTCAACGGAATCAAACTGCAAGATTGAATTTAACCTTCAGGAAACATCCAACCATATCGCTCTCAATGACCAGACACTTGTAACAGACTTCGGTCTTGACGTTGAATATGACGTTACCGACAACAACGAGATAAGCAAGACGGCTGTTTCAAGAAAGTCAACAATTGAATATGTCGGCATAACCGAGACTTCTCCCACGTCAACAATTTCGTTTGAACAGGTGCCCGACGGCGTAACGCTGTTTGACGACACAGGAATTTACACGCAGACGGGCGACAGCGGCACAATAACCGCCGATAACAAGGGCGTTGTAAAGTTCGTTCAGACAAATATGCAGTTTACAAAGAGCATGAGCTTCTGGTACTGTGTAAAGGTCACTAACGACCCGACATACGCCGCAGGACGAAGTTATTACACATTCGAAAAATTTACCGTTGTACCCGCTACAAACATTTATTATGAAGAGGACTTCTGTGAGGGTGCCGGAGGACTTACATATACTAACGGCACAACGCCTTCATCGTTTGATAATTCGACTGCAAACTACGGTGTGTGGACAACGGTGACCGAAGGTGACAAAGCCGCACAGCAGGCGGCAGACCTTGTCGGCGACTCAAATGCTAATGTATACGGCTATGACCCCGTATACGAAACCTCCGCCGTGTATTCAAACGGCACGGCCCGCAAGGTAACCGTAAGCCCGAAGAACAACCCGAGTAAAAAACAGGCCGGCGGCACGGGCGGCTCATGGCCCACTGTCACATTCACCTTTACAGGCACGGGCTTCGATTTAATCGGTCTAACGAACAACAAGACGGGTGTATTTCTTGTTGATGTATATTCGGGTACTTCGGCAACCGGCACCGCGGTCAAAAACAGTGTAGTTGACACATATTACGGTTCTTCTTATGTACAGCTTTACAGCGGTTCAGACGGCAAGCCCACAGGCACCGAAACCTCCGTACCGCTCTATTGGACAAAGAATAACACATATACCACAACACCCACGTATTACGGTACTGACGGCGTTATAACTTCCACCGTCACATACAAGACAGTCAACGGCACGGGCTACACCGTAACACCGACATATTATGACGCGGACGGCAGCATAACCGAAACTGAAACGGACACACCCGCGTACGCATACGCATACGCTTACGGCTGGATAAACGACGGTGACGCGACAAGTTCGCTGTATCAGATTCCCGTTATAGCTGTTGAAGATCTTGACTACGGCACATATACGGTTGTAATCAGGGCAACATTCACAACTATGTATAATCATTATAATACGGACACCGTAAACGGCGAGAGCATAAAGAGCTATGACCTCTATATTGACGGCATTCGTGTATATGACCCGGCGGGACATGATGATATTGAGGATACGAAAATTTCCGACGCGTACGCAAAGGACGGCGAGCATTATCCGAACTACATTGAGCTTCGTAACCTGCTTATCGGTGTCAATACATTCGGTGATTCAACCGAAGTGAGCAAGAAGGGTATTATCTTCATAGACGGTATTCCTCAGCTTGACAACGATATCGAAAAGTATAAGCTCGCAGGCCCCAACAACGAGCTGTATCTTGCCGCGGGGCAGGCGATAGCGTTTGAAATATGGGCAACGGCTGTGCCCTCCGATGTTCAGTTGTTCTTAAAGTCGGCAAGCGGCACGCCCACATTCAGCTTCACGGCAAACGGCGAGACGATCGACCTGAATGTAACAAGCGGCACAATGATGGCGTATTCGCTCAACTCCTTCCTGCCCACAGGAAACAAGCTTAAGTGGACACAGACATCACTTGACGGCAAATACTATTACACTTCCGGCACGATTGTTATAGCGAACTCCTCCGAGCAGGACGGCATTCTGTCTCTCGGTGAAATGAAGTGGACATTCTCAAAGGTCGGCGGTCAGGGATATTTCAGGATACCCTCAAGCACAGCCGAAACAGAAGAAGTAAAACTCATGACAACGGCACTCACATACAACAATGCGGTATCCGTTGTAAGCACAATGTATACGGATACATCGATTGCGGCAAGTGATATTACGACATCCGATACACCCGTAGTCAAGGGCGAAGATACCGTTATCACAATCAACACTTCGTCGGATGTCAAGACTCTGCTTATAAAGAAAGCGGACGGCACGGTGGTTGAGCCTGTCGATATTGAGCAGGTTGCGATCGACCTCGAAAACGACAGTGTAACATGGCAGGTAACACTTGAGTGTGACGATGCCGGCACATACACCTACACCGTAACAGGCGTAAACGAGTACGGCGGCGAAAACAAGAACCCGACTTCGTTTACCGTAACGGTGGAGACACCGGTTGAAGAGACGACTTCCGGTATTACTGAGGACACAACAACGTCCGACACCGACAGCGGCACAGAAACAAAGCAGACATTCCTTCAGAAGCTGACGGGATTCTTCAGCAAGATTATTGAATTCTTCAAGAAGCTGTTCTCTTGGTTTAAGTAATTAAGGAGGTAAAATTATATGAAAAAGAAATATATAAAACCCGATGTTGTTTTCGAATCGTTTGAGCTTACCTCCGCTGTTGCGGCAGACTGCTCGGTAATCGGATCTCCTTCGGCGGCGTATGTATGTCCCGTTGTGGATGATGAACTCGGAATTACGATTTTTACGTCGACAAGCGGATGTCAGTATTCCGCCCCCGGTGTAAACGACCGTGTCTGCTATGACGTACCCTTCGCGGGTCTGACGGTGTTTGAGTCGTAAAGTGAAATAGTCGGCTGATACCGAAAAAACAAAGTACCCCAAATAGCCACGTGCTGATAAGGAAGTATTGTTTCAAAACAAAGACAAATCATCAATTCAGCGCACAATAAAACGATTGCCTGTAATAAAGGTAAGCTAAACACTTGTTCTGAATTTTTGTTTTGAAATGCAAAGCAGTTTCGTAGCCAAGAAAAATTTTTCATATCGAAGTCCGGAAACGAAGCAAGGCTGTCGCCTTGCGAGGATTTCGGACAAAGATAGGGGAGATTTTTCGGCGAGAAACCAATACTTCGTTGTCAGTGCGTGGCTATTAGATAATACAATTTGGGGTATTGGTTTGATGGGAGAGCTTCGGACGCGAGGAGCTTGCGAAGCAAAGCGACGAGCGTAATGTCGCGAGAGACGGGAAGGAGCTTGCGAGCGGAGCGAGCAAGCGAATGACAGGAACGAGCGGCAGCCGCTCAAAGTGGCACCCGGCTGTCCGGCATAAAAACCGACAGATTTTGAAAAGCTAACCTACCGGGCAGGCGGGTGCACTGCAGAGCGGCTCAGCTCCGCCCATGGCAAAGCCCGGCAAAGCAAAATAAGCCCACCTCGTGCGAAGCTTATATAAATCAAGACACGCAGTGTCTTCTTGTTTTAGGTTATCGGACCGCTGCCGCCGGTCCTC
>CAVFUV010000027.1:11597-15660 GCA_963625735.1 bacterium | reverse complement strand
GGCTCGAATAATATCATAAAAATCTCAAATCAATGTCATTTGCCGCCTGAGGAAATGAGCCGTATTTTCATGCCCGGTTTTACTACAAAAAATTCACATGAGGGGCTGGGGCTTGCCAATGCTCTTCATGTCGCCGAAAAATACGACGGCACGGTATATCTCGAATTTGACGGCGACGCAGTCCACTTCATCGCAAAAATACCACTCAAAAAATAAACGAAATCGGGGAGAAATCCTCGATTTTTTTCTGTTAAAGGTGTCAGGGGTCAGGGGCCCGGGGCCGGGGAAGGAAAACGCCAAGGCGTTTTAAATTATAATGCTTCGCTGATTATTAACTTTCTGAGTATATCAGTCATTAGTTCTACATATAATTAATTTATCAACTTCGCAGGACTTGTTTTCCCTGATCCCCGGCCCCCCGGCACCTGACCCCTGCATTGTCTGAATTTTCATGAAATCCGCCTGAATTTACACCGATTGCAACGAAATACGCACGAGCGATTTATTTTGCCGGATAATTGTGTATAATTATGCTAAATATATACAGTTTATTATTTTAGCAGAGTAAACTGTAATTTCGGAGGCGTAATAAGAATGATTAAAGTAACAAAGCTTTACGATTTTACTCAGTGCGAATTGCCGGACTCACTGTTTAACATTAAAATTCATCAAAAGGACATTGACAAAGAGGTAACAACGGCAGCCGAGCATTTTCTGACACTTGAAGAGCAGGACGGAGAAATTATCGGCGGTGATATTGTCGCCGTAAGTGTTAAGTCCGCAGACGAGCTTATGAACAGTGACTGCGACAGATTTGTTATAGGCAAGGGCTTTTATTCCGATGAAGTCGAAAACGATCTTCTCGGCAAGAAAAAAGGCGACACTGTCAGCGTAAACTACAACGGAGCCGATGCCGATATTACCGTTTTGAGTGTTGTAAGAAGAATTGTTCCCGAGCTTACCGATGAAATGGCGGCAAATCTTCAGATTGAGGACGAAGAAATTTCAACCCGTGACGAATATATCGATTATGTTAAATCTCAGCTTGAGAGTGAAGACAAAGAGAAAAAGCAGAACGCGATATGGACTCTTGTAAGCAGAAAGCTTCTGTACGAAAGCGAGTTTGAAATCGATACAGATGAGATAGACAAAAAGTACGAGACCGATTTCAATTATCTCAAAGAACAGCTTGAGGATGATATCGAAGAATTTATGCAGGCAAAATATCATTGCAAGACAATGGAAGAAAATCTTAAGAAGTTCAAGGACGATATAAAGAGAGCTTATCTCATTTTCGCCATTGCCGAACCTCAGGCCAAAGAAGAGGGCATTGAGTGGACAGAGGATGATTATAACGCCACAATTGAAGCGATGGTGAATGACGATTATACCGTCGAAGAGCTTAAAGCGAGCATGTCATACGAAGACTTTGCGAAACAGCAGGCGGAGGATTATCTCAAAGAGAAGGTTCTTGAATATTTTGACGATCGTTTTACGGTTACTCTTGTCGATTAAGGATGAACTGCAATGAAAAAAGATAAAACCGACAAAAAAATAAAACAGGACTGGAAGCCGTTTAAGAAGCTTATAAAGCAGACTAAACTGCCTTACGGCTGGATTTTGCTTTGCATAGCCGCGTCGCTTCTTGTTGCGGAGCTGAATGTTCTGTTCCCTGATTACACCGAGCAGATAACATCCGGTGATTTCAGCGCAAAAATTATTATAGTGACTATTGCGGTGCTTCTTGGCGGTGCGTTTGCCGATACTTTATATCAGACAAGCTGCATGATAGTAAAGGGCATGATAGATAAGCGTTTTCGCAATGTCGTCTGGAAAAAGGTGCTCCGTCTGCCTGTCAGCTATTACCATGATGACGGCACAAGCGAAATTATAAGCCGTGTAACCGAAGACACTACTCTTTTAAGCACGTTTCTAACCGATGATGTCGCGGGGCTTGTTTCAAATATCTATACGCTTATCGCAACTGCGGTTATGCTTTTCAGCTACGACTGGCATCTTGTTGTTGCGGAGCTTATCATAATCCCGATTGTTATAGTAATGGGCATTATAAAGGGCCGTGTTGATTTCAAGTGGAACAACAGACTTCAGTTTAAGGTGGCCGAGCTTACCGCCGGCATTGCCGAAATACTTACAAATATTCCGCTTATCAAGACATTCGGACAGGAAGAAAAGGCGACAAAGCAGAGCGAAGAAAAGACAGGTGAGCTTTTCAAGACAAAAATGAAAATGACCTGGATTGCCAATGCGTTTTCATCCGTTTCAACCGTGCTTACCGTTGTCGAATCGCTTATTGTTATTTTCTTCGGCATATATCTTATAAGAAGAAATATAATTACCGTCAGCATATGGGTGGCGTTCTATCTTTATTCCACAAATCTTTCGGGCAGTGTCGACTCCATAATGTCGATATGGAACGATCTTAAAACCGCACAGGGTGCCATGCTTCGTATTTCCGAGCTTGCGTGCGAAAAAGAAGATCCGTATGATGAGGGTGAACCCTTTGAAAATCTTAATGCGGATATCCGTTTTGAAAACGTTAATTTCTCTTATGATGACTCGGTTGTGTTAAAAAATCTGTCTTTGGACATCCCCGCCGGCAAAACAACGGCAATTGTCGGTATGAGCGGTGCGGGCAAGAGTACAATAATGAATCTTATCGAACGGTTCTATACACCGAACGACGGCTCAATATCATACGGCGGAACAGATATAAACGATTTTTCGCTTCGTTCCTGGAGAAGGGCTGTCGGGTATGTTACACAGGATGCTTATCTTGTTGACGGCACAGTGCGTGATAATCTTCTCTATTCCTACGACGGCGAAATTTCCGACGAAGAGCTTTTATCAAAGCTTGACTCATTCGCCATGAAAGATCTTATTTACGAGCTTAATAACGGTCTTGACACGGATGTAGGGGAGAGCGGTTCTGCATTGTCGGGCGGTCAGCGTCAGAGAGTTTGCATTGCCAGAATGCTCCTTAATCCCCCTGAGATTGTTCTGCTTGATGAGGTTACATCAAACCTTGACGCAAGTGCCGAAAACAAGGTTGACAAAGCACTCGAAAATCTGCTTAACGGCCGCACCGTCATAATGGTTACTCACAAGGTTATGGGCGTAAAGGATGCCGATAACATTATTGTTCTTGATAACGGCAGTGTAAAAGAGAGCGGAACATTCAGCGAGCTTATGAATAATGACGGGCTGTTTAGTCTTATGTGCCTTAATCAGTCCAAAGCGGGAGGTGAAGAGTAATGAAATCGGATACCGAAAAAAGAGTAAGCATGAAAAGCTTTCTGCACCTTCTTAAGCTGTCGCACCTGCCGTGGCTGAGAGTTGTGCTGTTCATCCTTGCGGAAATGGGCGTTTCAACGCTTTCAGTTGCTCTTCCCGAAGTCGCCGGCGAAATTATGGACGGCAACATTTTCGATAATTCACTCATAATTACATACACATGGGTTACAATAGTATCGGGAATTGCCACAATTCTTATAGCACTTTTCCAGGGCTGGCTTTCAAACGTCTGTGACAGAAACCTGCAGCAGGCAGTCAGCAAAAAGCTGATACATATTCCGATGAAGATGTATCTTAAAATGTCCCCGTCATCTCTTATCTCGAGAGTTACAATGGACACTTCAATGGTAAGCTATCTTGTGTTCTATCTTATCACGATGTTCACAATGATCTATACGCTTATTATTTCCCTGCTTGAGGTATTAAATATTTCCTCTAAGATGACATTTTCTCTTCTGCTGGTTATACCGTGGTCAATTGCCGTGTGTTTTGTTTCGGGCAGACTTGTCAGCAGGGCAAACGACGGCAGACAGACAGCCTACGCACGCCTTACAAGCTATGTAGCCGACAGACTGTTTAACATTAAGCTTATAAAGAGCTGCGGCACCGAAAACAAGGAGTGCGGCACAAACAGGACAAAAACAGAAGAGCTCTATAAAGCCGATAAAAAGCTCGCTTTCGTTCAGATGATAGTTCAGCCTCTGACATATTCCGCTTCGGCTATATGCAAGGCACTTATGCTTGTTTACGG
>CAVFUV010000027.1:0-11587 GCA_963625735.1 bacterium | reverse complement strand
TTGTCGCAAAGGGTGAAATCACCGCAGGGGATCTTGTAACACTTGTAATGTATCTTGAAATTATCCCCGTTTATATCATTCAGCCTATTATGTGCTATGAAACGATAAAGCAGGTTCAGGGAATGACAACAGAAGCCGGAATTATAACACAGCTGCCCGACGAACAGATGCAGTCAAA
The DNA here is from genome assembly GCA_963625735.1 of bacterium. Lineage (GTDB taxonomy): Bacteria > Bacillota > Clostridia > Oscillospirales > Acutalibacteraceae > RUG806. The sequence continues at coordinate 11,409 of CAVFUV010000027.1, read as the reverse complement.
AATATCCTTTGCGCTTGCGGATGAAGATATTAAATTTGACAATGTATCTTTCGGTTATGATGAAGACAACATTCTTGACGGCGTTTCATTCTCTATCCCCAAAGGAAAAACAACCGCGATTGTCGGTGCAAGCGGTGCAGGCAAAACGACGGTGCTTAATCTCTTAGAAAGATTTTATGAACCGAATGACGGCACTATTTTCTTCGGTGACACGCCGATTGACGATATTCATCTTAATGAGTGGCGTGAGGTTTTCGGCTATATTCAGCAGAACAGTCCGCTTCTGTCATGCAGTATAAAAGACAATATCTGCTTCGGTCTTGAAAGGGAAGTCAGTGACGAAGAATTATATGCTGCGGCTAAGAAGGCGAATGCCTATGACTTTATAATGGCTCTACCCGACGGATTTGACACCGATGTCGGTGAAGTCGGCGGCAAGCTTTCGGGCGGTGAGCGTCAGAGAATTGCGATAGCGAGAACGCTTATAAAAAATCCCGATTATCTTCTGCTTGATGAAGCCACAAGCAACCTTGATGCGAAAAACACGGCGGATGTTCAGGCGGCTCTTCGCAATGTGATAAAGGGACGCACGGCCGTTGTTGTAACTCACAATATGTCCGAAATCCGTCAGGCGGATAATATCGTCGTTATCGACAAGGGCAGAGTTTCATCTGTCGGAACACATTCGACGCTCTACGGAAAAGACAGAGTATATACCGAGTTCTGCGATTTGCAGGCAGAAAAGAATTCAAAGGCTGTTTAAAGCCGGAAAGGATATTATCATGAAAAAACATTTTGTATTCAAAACCGCAAAAGAGGTTTGCGCCGATGAAATCAGCTTCGATTATGTTGACGGCTATATCTTCAATGTTGATATAGTCGGCGGATGCGACGGCAACTCACACGCAGTTATGAGCCTTGTTGAAGGTATGAAGGCAGAGGATGTTATAAAGCGTACACAGAATATCACCTGTCACGGTTCAAATTCCTGCCCCAAGGAGCTTTCTAAGGCTGTCAGAGCCTGCGTAGAAGAAGCCAAAAAGCAGATGGAAGCCGAATAATATAAACAAAAACGGCACTTCAAATCTCTTGCACGGTTTGGAGTGCCTTTTTCGGAGGAAATTATGAGTGATTCAATCCACGGATTTGTTCTTACAAAACAAAATGAGATAGCCGAGCTTGACGGTGTTTTGTATTGCTATACATGAAAAAAAAGGACTTCGTCTTGTATGGCTTAAGCGTGAAGAAGAAAACAAGACTTTTGCCATAGCATTTGAGACACTTCCCGAGAATGACACGGGCGTATTTCATATTCTCGAGCATTCCACGCTTTGCGGCTCTGAAAAATACCCCGTAAAAGAACCGTTTCTGCAGCTTATGAAAAGCTCGATGAATACGTTTCTCAATGCCATGACATATCCCGATAAAACAGTATATCCTGTGTCAAGCAAAAACAGCAAGGATTTTATGAATCTTGTGTCCGTCTATCTTGACGCGGTATTTAAGCCTACTATTTATAAGAAGCCCGAAATATTCCGTCAGGAGGGCTGGCATTATGAAATCGATGAGGACGGCTCGGTGTGCTACAACGGTGTTGTATTCAACGAGATGAAGGGTGTTTATTCAGACCCCGACGAGCTTGCCGCAACAGCTGTAATGAAGGCACTGTACCCGGACACGCCCTACGGTTTTTCTTCGGGCGGAGATCCGGCGAAAATTCCCGACCTTACATATGATGAGTTTATCGATACGCATGCCCGTTTTTATTCTCCGTCCAATGCTTATGTTCTGCTTGACGGCAGTGTCGATACAGATGCGGTAATGAAGCTTATCGATGAAGAATATCTTTCAAAGGCTTCTGTCGGTAAGCATCTTGACCCGCCCAAAATGCAGTCACCCGTTAACCCCGGTGTAATCGATATCGAGTTTGAAGTTGCAAGCGAAGAGGAGGAGCAGACCGACTCGAGAGTAATTCTTGCCGGTGTAATTTCAAAAAAGACCGACCGAGAAAAAATTGCCGCAATGAATATTCTGTCGGATGTTCTGTGCGGCGGCAATCATGCTCCGCTTACTAAGGCCATACTTGAAAGCGGCATTGCCGAGGATGTTTCTCTGACAATTGAGGAAGACATAATTCAGCCTTTCTTTAAGCTTGAAATGCGCAACGTTGAGCGTGACAACCTTGAAAACGCATATAATCTCTTGATCGATACCCTTAAAAAGATTCTTGCCGACGGCATTGATAAAACCGCTCTTAATGCCGCAATAGCAAATGCCGAGTTTAAGGCAAGGGAAAGAGATTTTGACGGTTATCCGCAGGGACTTATGCTTTGCATCGGCATGGCAGACTCCATGATTTACGGTGAAGAGCCCGAATTTGATCTTGAAGTCGGCAGTCTTTTTGATGTGCTTCGTGGGAAAGCGAAGCTCGGATATTTTGAGGAGCTTCTTGACAAGATAATTATAAACAACGCACACAGCTGTGTTGTCCGTCTTCTGCCGTCTGTCGAATTCGGTGAAAAACGAAACGAATCGGAAATGAACAGAATTGCCGCGGAGCTTGAAAACCTTTCGGAGGAGGATGTTCAGGCAATTTATGACGAACAGGATGCCCTTCTTTCGTGGCAGATGAGCGAGGACAGTCCCGAGACACTTGCGACAATGCCCACACTTTCGCTCCGGGATGTTGATGCAACACCCGAGGATATTCCGACTCGTCACTATGACAAAAACGGTGTTCACTTTTTGGAACACTCGGTATCAAATAACGGCGTAGCTTATTTCAGTCTGTTCTTTGATATAAACGGATTTTCCGAGAAAGAATATTCGGAGCTTTCATTGATGTGCGAGCTTCTCGGAAAGCTTGATACCGATAAATATTCTTCTTCGGACCTTGCAAATGTTATACGTGAGAACCTGGGCTCACTTGAATTTTCAGTTACGGCGTTCTCAGGTGAAAATGAAACGGACACCTGCAAGGCAAAACTTTCGGTTTGTTTCAGCACACTTAAACAGAATGCCGAAAATGCGTTAAAGCTTGTTCTGCATATAATAAAGCATACCGATTTTTCGGATGCTGATGCCATATCCGATATAATCCGTCAGGCAAAAATCGATTTGTATCGGGAAATTTCAATGTCCGGTTCTTCTGCGGCGCTTGTTCGCCTTATGGCACAGAATACAGTTGCAGGTGTTATAAAAGAATGCGCAGACGGCATTGCGTATTATGAATATCTCGACACTCTCGAGGGTATAACAGATTTTTCGTTCCTTGCGACGCTTAATAAAAATGTTTTTGTTAAGACAAATCTTGTCGTAAGCGTAACGGGTGATATTCCGGAGCTGTCATGTGATGAGCTTTTCGTCCTTGAGGAGCTTAAAGAAAATCGCACCGCTGTAATTACCCCGTGGGAAAAATCCAACGAAGGTTTTGTTGTACCCTCCGATATCGCTTTTGCGGCACGTGGCGGCAGCATAAAATCTTGCGGCGGTGTCTTCTCCGGCAAAATGTCGCTTGCGGCTCATATATTAAGCCTTGATTATCTCTGGAATATCATAAGAGTACAGGGCGGTGCTTACGGCACGGGACTTACCGTAAAAGAAAACGGATTTGTCGGATGCTATTCTTACCGTGACCCCACAGCATCCGAATCGCTTGAGGTTTTTGCCGACTGCGCCGAATATCTTAAAGAGAGCATTGACGACGACACCGATTTGACAGGTGATATCATAGGCACGATTGCGGACGGCTCGCCGCTTCTCTCAGTCAGAAACAAGGGTGTAAGAGCAGATACTCTTTATTTCAACGGCATCACTTATGAAAAGCTGTGCGAAAGAAGAAAGCTTCTGCTTGAAACAAAGCCCTCGGACCTTTTGAAAATCGCCTATACATTACACAAAACTCTTTCCGAAAACAGCGGTGTCTGTGTCATAGGCTCAAAAGAACAGATTGAAGCCTGCAAAGAGATAGACAAGGTTGTTGTTCTTTAATGTACTATGAATAACAGAATTTATAATGCTTACACTCAAATATTAAAAGAAGAGCTTGTCCCCGCTATGGGATGCACCGAGCCTATTGCCGTAGCTTATGCCGCGGCAAGGGCAAGGGAAGCGCTTGGGACAGTTCCGGAGCAAATCAAAGTATCGGCAAGCCCTAATATCATAAAAAATGTAAAGAGCGTAATAGTGCCGAATACGGGTTCACTGCACGGAATAGAAGCCGCCGCGGTCGCGGGTGCGGTTGCAGGCAAACCGGATTTCGGTCTTCAGGTACTGAGTGAAATTACAGACGAACAGAAACGGGAAATCGCTTCGGCTCTTGATAAAATAAATTGCACGGTAAACGTTTCGGATAACGGTTATATATTCTATATCGGAATATCAATGACAGGCGGAGGACACTCGTCTGCTGTTGAAATCGCCGGCAATCACACCAATGTTATAACAGTTGAAAAAGACGGCGAATATCTGCTAAAAACGGATTTTATCGAAAATGCCGACGGCAACAAAACAGACAGAAGTGTTCTTAATGTCAGCGATATTGTCAAATTTGCCGACTGTGTAAAAATCGACGACGTTCGTGAAATCATAAAAAGACAGATTGATTTTAACACCGCAATTGCCGAAGAGGGGTTGAAAAACAACCGGGGCGCCAATATCGGCAGTATTCTTCTGCGGTCATACGGCAACAGTGTTCATAACCGTGCCAAGGCATATGCGGCGGCGGGGTCGGATGCGCGTATGAGCGGTTGTGAAATGCCGGTTGTCATAAATTCCGGCAGCGGCAATCAGGGACTTACGGCGTCACTTCCCGTTATTGTATACGCCAAGGAGCTTGATGTCAGTGAGGACACTTTATATCGTGCGTTGGTTGTGTCAAATCTTGTTACAATTCATCTGAAAACAGGTATAGGACCGCTGTCCGCTTATTGCGGTGCGACAAGTGCCGGATGTGGTGCGGGTGCGGGCATAACCTATCTTTACGGCGGAAAATATCACGAGATTGCACACACTGTTGTGAATGCGCTTGCCATAAATTCGGGCATGATATGCGACGGCGCAAAACCGAGCTGTGCCGCAAAAATTGCGTCTGCGGTTGAAGCCGGACTTTTGGGGCTTCAGATGCAAAGCCATGACAGCGAGTTTGTCGGCGGTGACGGAATTGTCGTTAAGGGCGTGGAAAATACAATAAAAAATGTTTCCGAACTTGCCCATGACGGCATGAAGGAAACAGATAGGGTTATTATTCATATGATGACGGACAAAAAGTGTGGAGTGTGAAGAGTGGAGTGTGGAGTTATTACGCACTCGGTGTGAATCTGGTGAAATCAATAATATCGGCATTCAGAAAAACGGCGTCGGCGGGGGAGTGAGTGATAAGAAGAACGGTCTTGCCGAGTGTTTCGTTTTTTATGAGCTCGAGCATTTTCTGTGATGTTTCGGCATCAAGCTCTCTTAAGGGTTCATCCAAAAAGAACAGGTCTCCGCCGTAATGGAGTGCTCTTATTACGGCGAGACGCCTTTTCATACCGCCTGACAGTGTGTCGGCGGTTTTTTCTTTTGCGTCAAAAAGTCCTGCCGCTTTAAGAAGTCTTTCGGCGTTTTCTTTGTCGCTGTTAATGCACAGCAGATTTTTTTCTGCCGAGATATTCGGAATAAGGCGGTTTTCCTGAAAAACATAAGAAAGCTTCTTGCCTTCAATGCCTTCAATTGTGCCTTCATCCGGTTTTTCAAGCCCCGCAATGCACCTCAGCAGCGTAGTTTTGCCTATTCCCGACACACCCGAAAAAGCCGTAACTTTTCCTTCCTGAAGGTCAAGAGACAGATTTTTGAAAATTATCTTATTGTCATAACTTTTTGTGAGATTGTTTAGCTTAATCATGTTAAAAAATGTAGAATGCAGAATGCATAATGCATAATTTCGGAAGTCCTACGGACTTGGATTTATATAGCTTCGCATCAGATAGGTTTTCATTTTGCAGGATAAGCTTAATTTCGGCGGAGCATTATAAATCCAAAACGCTTTGGCGTTTTCCTTCATTGTTAATTGTTAATTCTTAATTGTTAATTTTATAAAGCGTTTAATCATGCTTTCAAGTATAATACTAAGCATTATAACCGCCAGTGTCCACGCAAACAGCGACGGTGTTTCAAGATAGACCTTGGCGTTATATATGCCCTTGCCTATGCTGTCGGACGGTGTGCAGATTACCTCCGCCGCGACACACGCCTTCCACGAAAGCCCCATCGATGTAACAGCCGCCGCTGAAAAATACGGTTTGAGAGCCGGGATATATATGTACTTTATTTTGTTTGCGGTTGTCATTCTGAAAAAAGAAGCCGCCTCAAGAAGCTTTTTGTCGGGGGAAGAAAGTCCCTCGGTAATATTGCCCCATACAATAGGCAGGCTCATCAGAAATCCCGTAAATGACGGAACATATTTCGATGTCATAAGCACCAATGCGGCTATTATGAATGATGCCACAGGTGTAGCCTTGATTATATGCAATACGGGGGACAGAAATGTTTTCAGCGGTTGGCAGATGTGTGTCAATACACCCAGCAATGTGCCGACAAGCATTCCCGATATCCAACCGACAAGCACTCTTAAAAGCGTCTTTCCGCAAGAAATATAAAAATCGCGCTGTGTCAGAAGCTCGCCGAACGCTTTTATAGTTTCAAGAGGAGACGGCAAAAGCAGGCTCAGCCCGGCAGTCTTTGCGACTGTCGAGAGAACCTGCCAGATTAAAACCCATATTATCGCGGTAAGCAATGCCGAAAGCGATTTTTTTAACTTGGATACGGGCTTTTTTGTCATGGATTATTCCGCACCGTAATAGAACGCGTCTGAGGGAATAGCACCGCCGACCGATGCGGGGGCGGCTTCGTACAGAACATTAAGATATTCACTTGCATTTGTTTTCATTTCTTCGCCTGTCATAAATGTAAGATTGCAATTGGGTATAGCCTGCTTTGCGACTGCCGCTTTTGCGACAATGCCTTCGGCTTCGATGAGAGCTGATGCCTCGTCGATATTTTCGGTGACATACTTAACGGACTCTTCATAGTCTGCAAGGAACTGTACAACGGCACCGGGATTCTGCTCTGCAAACTCGGTTCTGACTGCGACTGCACCCATTGTAAGCTCGCCGCCGCCGAGAGCCTTCCATTCCTTTGTAAGGTCAATGGCAACACTGAAGCCGTTATCCGAAAGCTTAACCTGTGTTACAAAAGGCTCGGGCAGAAGAATTACATCATATCCGCCGGCGTTTGCCTTTGTGACAACCTCCGCATGTTCAGACGCGTATTCAACGGTTACATCTGTGCCGACCGTAAGACCGTTCTTCGAAAGAATGTAGTTAAGCACATATTCGGTTGTTGTGCCCTGACCGGCTGAAAGAATTGTCTTGCCCTTGAGGTCGGCAACGGACTTCACATTCTCATCGTTCGACATAAGATAGAGTGTGCCGAGAGTGTTAACGGCGAGAATCTGTACTTTGCCTTCGGTTTTGTTGTTAAGTACTGCGCAGACGTTAACGGGCAGTGCCGCAATGTCGATTTCGCCGCTTATAAGGGAAGCCTTAAATACATCGGGGGAGCTTTCAAGAGAAACGGTGTAGTTTGCTCTTGTCTCGCCCTTGTCATTTTGGTCGATAAGGTAAGCGGCACCCATGCCTGTGGGGCCCTTGAGGAAGCCGACTTTAATGTCCTGAGGCTCCGAGGGGATTGCTGTCTCGGTTACTTCTACGGTAGTGTCGGGTGTTGCGGGAGCTGTGGTTTCCGAGTCGCCTGCACCGCATGAAGCGAATACAAGGCAGAGTGCCATTATGAGTGATATAACGGCAAAAAGTTTCTTGGTTTTCATTTTATTCATTTCCTTTCGGTTTTAATAAACGGATTGTTTTGCCTTCGCGGATTATTCTGCCGCTTTCGGTCAGCTCGTCAATTGCGTTATAAAGAGATGTGCGACCGAGGGAGAGAACACGGCTGAGCTCCGTTAATGATATCGGAATTTTAACGCGGTCGGTGTCATCGGGGCAGATCGATTCAAGATAGCTCATAAGTCTCACAGCAGGGGAGGGGGAGAGCAGATTTGAAATTTTTGAATTGAGATAATGAATTTTTTTAGAAAGCAGAGTTATATAATTTTGCGCAATCTGCGGATTTTCTCTTAGAATATCGTTTAATTGCTGTTTTGTTATGAAGCAGACCCTGCAGTCTTCACGTGCGGTTACGGTATTTACAAACCCTTCGTCTTCATAAAAAAGCGTTGCCATTCCGAAAATGCCGCCTTCGGACAGTATGCTCAAAAACAGAGTTGTGTCACCTGTAGTCTTATAAACATCGGCTTTGCCCTTTGTTATGACTGCAAGGGATTGCTTATAAGATGAAGGAGTAAAGATATCTTCATGCTTTTTGTATCTTGCGATGCTGAAAATATGTCGGCAGGTGATTTCCGACAGCTGACTGCCCGAGAGTCCTTTAAACAACGGACAGCTTAAAAGTGCCGATAAATCGGATGCGGTCATTTTAGCCTCACCTCTGTCAAAAGTCAAATTTTGTTCATCGGTGAACAGAATAGCAGATAATGTTTCGATTGTCAAGGTTTATTTTACTATCGGAAAATTTCACCTGTTCTATGTAAATCTTTTGTAAAAATGGTTACAATAAAGTAACAATTCATTGACACAAGACACAAAATATGGTACAAATATAAGGTATCGCCTGATACACTATTTTTTCCATTCAAAAAAGAAAGGATTTGACAGAACACAAATGAAGTTCTATCTCGAAGAAGCCGCTAAGGTATTTGCGGAAGTAAAAAGCTCCGAAAAAGGTCTTACAACGGCTGAGGCTGAAAAACGCCTTGAACAAAACGGAAAAAATAAGCTTAAAGAAGCGGAAAAAGAAAGCCTCTTCAAAAAGTTTATCGGTTCTCTTGCCGACCCCATGATTATCATGTTGCTGGTCGCAGCCGCAATTCAGGCTGTTGTTGCAGTGCTTGAAGCAGGCGGAAAACCTTCTGTAAGCGATTTCGCGGATGTGCTTGTTATTCTTGTTGTTGTTATTATCAATACAATAATGAGCCTTGTACAGGAGAGCAAAGCAGAAGCCGCAATGGATGCTCTTATGCAGATGACCGCCGCAACCTCCAAGGTTCTGCGTGACGGCAAGGTTGTAACACTTAAGAGCGAAGATATTACAGTCGGTGATATTGTGGTTTTTGAAGCAGGTGACGCCGTTCCCGCTGACTGCCGTATACTCGAGTCTCACTCAATGAAGGTAGAGGAAGCCGCACTTACCGGTGAATCCGTTCCCGTTACAAAAATGATAGATGTCCTTATGCTTAAAGACAACAGCAAGGATGTTGCTCTCGGCGACAGAAAGAACATGCTTTACAGCGGTTCTACAATCGTTTACGGTCGAGGCAAGGCAGTAGTTACGGCGATCGGTATGGATACCGAAATGGGCAAGATAGCCGACGCTCTTAACGCCGCCGAAAATGAGCAGACACCTCTTCAGAAGAAGATGACAGAGCTGTCACACTTCCTTACAAAGCTTGTTATCGGTATAAGCGTACTTGTATTTGCTGTCGGTGTTGTTGAAGATATTATACTCAACGGTTTCTCATGGGAAGAATTAGGCAATACGGCTCTTGATTCGTTCATAGCCGCCATAGCTCTCGCAGTTGCCGCAATTCCCGAAGGACTTCCCGCTGTTGTTACGATTATACTTTCAATCGGTGTTACAGCTATGAGTAAGCGTCAGGCGCTTATCCGTAAGCTTACAGCGGTTGAAACACTCGGCTGCACACAGGTTATCTGTTCCGATAAAACAGGTACTCTTACACAGAACAAGATGACTGTTGTTGACCACTTCGGCGATGACGAAAAGCTTCTGGCAACAGGCATGGCTCTTTGCTGTGATGCCGAAATTGACGCCGAGGGCAAGGTTACAGGTGAACCCACCGAAGCGGCTCTTGTAGCTTATGCATATTCTCTCGGTATGTCCAAAAACGACCTTCTCAAGACTGCTCCCAGAATAGGTGAGGCTCCGTTTGACTCCGGCAGAAAGATGATGTCAACCGTTCATAATGTTAACGGTGAGTTTATTCAGTATACCAAGGGCGCGCCCGATGAAATTCTCAAAAAGTGCACCAGGGCTCTTGTAAACGGTCAGCTTGTTCCCATGACCGATGAGCTTATAAAGAAGATTGCCGCGGACAACAAGCGTATGGCAGACAAGGCTCTGCGTGTTCTTGCGTGCTCATACAAAAAATATGACACAGCTCCCGCAGACTTTGCTCCCGAAGCTCTCGAAAACGATCTTATATTTATCGGTCTTACCGGTATGATTGACCCTGTTCGCCCTGAAGTTAAGGCCGCTATCGAAGAGTGCCGCCTCGCAGGTGTTCGCCCGGTTATGATTACAGGTGACCATAAGGATACTGCTGTTGCAATAGGCAAGGAGCTCGGTATTATTACAGATGCTTCACAGGCCATTATGGGTGCGGAGCTTGACAAGTTCAGTGATGAGGAGCTTAAAGAAGAAGTTCTTAAGTATTCCGTTTACGCTCGTGTTCAGCCTGAGCATAAGACACGTATAGTCAAGGCTTGGAAGGCTCGCGGAATGGTTACCGCCATGACAGGCGACGGTGTTAACGATGCTCCCTCAATCAAGAGCGCGGATATCGGTATCGGCATGGGCATAACAGGCACGGACGTTACAAAGGGCGTCTCGGATATGGTTCTTGCCGACGACAACTTCGCGACAATTGTTAACGCTGTTGAAGAAGGCAGAAAGATTTACGATAACGTTCTTAAAGTTCTGCAGTTCCAGCTGTCAACTAACCTGAGTGAAGTTATCATAATGTTTATTGCATCCATTCTTCACTTTACAATTCTTTCACCTGTTCACCTTCTCTGGATTAACATGGTTACCGACTCTCTGCCCGGTCTTGCACTCGGTATGGAAAAGGCGGAAGGCAACGTTATGAGACGTAAACCCCGTTCTTCAACCGCAGGAGTATTCGCCGGCGGCATGGGTGTCGACATGGTATGGCAGGGTATTTATCTTGCAATAGTTGAAATTGCCGCATATGTCATCGGCTACTGGCTTGAGCCCGCAGGCGGTCAGGCACACAGTCTTGCCGGTTTCTTCAGCGGTGAAGAGTGTGTAAACGCCATGGCTATGGCATTCCTGACAGTTAACTTCGCGGAAATGTTCTGTGCTATCAATATGCGTTCCCGTTCACAGTCTCTGTTCGGAAAAGATCTTATGGCAAGACCCAACTGGTGGCTTCTCGGTGCTTTCGTAGTAACTACGCTTCTTACACTTGCCGCTATCTATATTCCCGGTCTTTGCACCGTATTTGGAATTGAGCCCGGCACATTCAGCACAGAAGAGCTT
>CAVFUV010000026.1:0-15999 GCA_963625735.1 bacterium | reverse complement strand
GCTTAAGATATATGCAGAGAAGGACGCTAAGGACCTTCCCTGGGGCGAAATCGGTGTAGACGTTGTTCTTGAGTGCACAGGCTTCTATTGCTCAAAAGAGAAGTCAATGGCTCACATTAACGCAGGCGCAAAGAAGGTTGTTATCTCCGCTCCCGCAGGCAATGACCTTAAGACAATCGTTTTCTCAGTTAACGAGAAGACACTTGACAAGGAAGATCAGATCATTTCCGCTGCTTCCTGCACAACAAACTGCCTTGCTCCCATGGCTAAGGCTCTTAACGATTACGCTCCCATCCAGAGCGGTATCATGAGCACAATTCACGCTTACACAGGCGATCAGATGATCCTCGACGGTCCTCACAGAAAGGGCGACCTCAGACGTGCACGTGCAGGCGCTGCAAACATTGTTCCCAACTCAACAGGTGCCGCAAAGGCTATCGGCCTTGTTATCCCCGAGCTCAACGGCAAGCTTATCGGCTCCGCTCAGAGAGTTCCCGTTCCCACAGGCTCCACAACAATCCTTACAGCTGTTGTTAAGGGTGCGGACGTAACAAAGGAAGGCATCAACGCCGCTATGAAGGCTGCCGCTTCCGCTTCCTTCGGCTACAATGAGGATCCCATCGTTTCCTCCGATGTTATCGGCATGAGATTCGGTTCACTCTTTGACGCAACACAGACAATGGTTGCTCCTCTCGGCAATGACCTCTATCAGGTTCAGGTTGTTTCATGGTATGACAACGAGAACTCCTACACAAGCCAGATGGTAAGAACCATTAAGTATTTCGCAGAGCTTTAATTCAGCGAAAAAATCCGAAATCAGTCCGCTGTACCGGTTAGCCGGTATGGCGGATTTTTTTTGCAGGGGCCGGGGATCAGGGGCCGGGGATTAAGGAAGTCCTTCGGACTTGATTTTATAGGCTTCGCAGATATTAAAGCCGGTGTCAGAGTGCAATTTTATTTTTTGCGTTAGCTTATAATCCAAAACGCCTCGGCGTTTTCCTTAATTATGCATTATGCATTCTACATTGTTTTGTCCTGTTTTTTTTCGGTTTTTTGCTTGACAAATCATATCTTTGGTCTTAAAATAATTAAGTGCTTAACGATAAAATGCTTAACAATCAACTGCTTAACGAAAGGAGGCTTTTGTATGAACCCCAATGACGACTACAAGCCAAATGCGGCGGTCATGAACTTCATGCAGGTTGACAGACTGCACCACACGTGTGTTGATGTCAGCGTTGGCGCAATGGGCTTCGGCATACACCGCTCACAGCACGGAATGCTCATGTTTCTCTCTCGCCAGGGTGAAAATCTGTCACAGAAAGAGATTGCGGAGTTTTTCAAGATATCCCCGGCGGCGGTCGCGTCCTCACTCAAGGCACTTGAGGCGGCAGGATATATCGAACGGGAAACGGATAAATCCGACACCCGCAAAAACAAGGTTCGCATAACCGACAGGGGCAGAGATGTCGTAAACAAATCATCCGAAATATTCGCGAATATCGATTCCGTTATGACTCTCGGGCTTACCGAAAAAGATTTGGCTGTGTTCAGAAAATGCCTTGATACAATGGCTCTTAATCTTCAGAATGAAATAAAACGACAGGAGGAAAACAGATGAAAAGATGGTATAAATACATAAAACCGTATCTGCCCTATTTCATCCTCGGTCCGCTTTGCATGATTGTCGAGGTTCTCGGCGAAATTGTCATGCCGAAATTCCTTGCCGACATTATAGACTACGGCACGGGTCAGGCGGACATAAGCGAAGCAAACACGCTTATTCAAAAAATATATGAAATATCGGGCGGTCAGTCCCCGTTTGTCATCGCCATAATGTGCTGTATGATTGCGACGGCTATTCTGATGCTCATAGGCGGTGTCGGCGGAGCGTACTTCGGCGCTAAGGCATCCGTTAACTTTGCGGCGGATCTCAGAAGCGATATTTATAGGAAAATTCAGCAGTTCTCTTTTGCGAACATAGACAAATTTTCGTCCGGTTCACTTGTTACACGCCTTACAAACGACGTTACACAGATGCAGAACTTTATAAACATGCTTCTTCGTATGTGTCTGCGTGCGCCCGGCATGCTCATAGGCGGCATTATCATGGCGCTTCTTGTAAGCCCCTCGCTTACGGCGTGTCTGTTAATCGCCCTGCCAATTCTTGTTGTGGCGACTGTGTATTTCATCAAAGTTGCTCTTCCCCGTTTCACAAAACAGCAGGGCAATATAGACAAGCTTAACTCCACGGTGCAGGAGAATGTCACAAACATCCGTGTTGTAAAATCGTTCGTCCGTGAGGATTTTGAAAAACGGAAATTCGGCACGGCAAACGAAAACCTGCGGCAAAGTGCCGTAGACGCCATGAAAACCATGATTCTTATGCAGCCCGCAATGACTTTGGTCATGAACGGCACCGTCATAGCGATTCTGTGGTTCGGCGGAAATATGCTCGTTAAGGGCACATTCACAACCGGCGGTCTTACGGCGTTTATAACATACATTACACAGATTCTTATGTCACTTATCATGATGACGATGATTTTCATAAATCTGTCACGTGCGCTCGCGTCCTCAAAGAGAATTAAAGAGGTGCTTGACGAAGAAATCGACATAAAAGACAACCTGTCTCCCGAAGCCGCCGACAGATATGTTACAAAGGGCGATATTGAATTCAGAAACGTAACCTTCCGCTACTACAAAAACAGCGACGGCAAGGTGCTTGACAATATTAATCTTAAGATAAACGCCGGCGAGACGGTCGGAATTATCGGTTCAACCGGTTCGGGCAAGACAACGCTTGTGTCGCTTGTCGCCCGTCTTTACGATGCGGACGAGGGCGAGGTGCTCATTGACGGCGTAAACGTCAGGGACTATAAGCTCTATAACCTGCGTGAGGGTGTCGGCTTTGTTCTGCAGAAGAATGTTCTGTTCTCGGGCACAATTGACGATAACCTCCGCTGGGGAGATCCCGACGCGAGCGAGGAAGAGATACGCCGGATGGCGTCATACGCTCAGGCGGACGGATTTATCACTTCGTTTAATGACGGCTACAACACCGTTCTCGACCAGGGCGGCACAAACGTATCGGGCGGTCAGAAACAGCGTCTTTGCATTGCCAGAGCACTTCTCAAAAAACCGAAAATACTTGTGCTTGACGACTCCACCAGTGCCGTTGACACCGCAACGGAAGCCAGAATCCGTGAGGCGTTCGCAACTGAGCTTAAGGGTTCGACAAAAATCATCATCGCCCAGAGAATTTCTTCCGTTAAGGATGCCGACAAGATTATCGTTCTCAATGACGGCGAAATAACGGGCATCGGCACAAATGACGAGCTGCTCGAAAACAACAACGAATACCGTGAGATATACAGGTCTCAGCATATGGAAAGGGAGGATGCGTAATGGCGGGAAGAAATCTTGAAGAGCTTCAGAAAAGATATAATCACCGTGCGGCGGCTCCCGGCAGACGTGGACCCGGCGGCCCCGGAGGTCCTCCCGGCAGACCCCCGAGAGGCGGCGACCCCGGTATGCAGAAGGGCAAGCCCGGCAACGTAAGAGCAACAGTAAAAAGACTGTGGTCATATATTGCGAACTATAAGCTCCGTCTGTTCTTTGTAATTCTGTGTATGCTCACAAGCACTCTTACATCCCTTGCGGGCTCATATATCATGCGTCCCGTAATCAATAATCTTGTTGCTGAGGGTGTCAGCGCGGAGGAGAGAATTGCGGACCTTGCCAAAATTCTCGTTCTGATGGCGCTTATATATCTTGTGGGCATCGCCACAACATACCTTCAGGGCAGACTTATGCTCACTGTCTCGACAAGCGCGTCGGCAAAGCTCAGAAGCGACCTGTTTAACAAGCTTGAAGGACTGCCGATAAGATTTTTTGACTCGGAATCCACCGGCAACATAATGTCACGCTTTACAAACGATATCGACAACATCGACAACATGATGAACCAGACAATAACACAGCTGGTGTCGGGCACCGTTACACTTGTCGGCACATTCTGTCTTATGGTTTATACAAACATATGGCTTACGCTTATAACAGTGGCGTTTGTTCCGCTGCTTCTTCTGGGCGGTCAGTTTGTCGGAAAGCACTCCGCAAAATATTATACGGCTCAGCAGGCGGCACTCGGCGCTGTCAACGGATATATAGAAGAGAGTGTCTCGGGACAGAAGGTCGTCAAGGTCTTTAACCATGAGGACACCTGCGTTGACGAGTTCGAGGAGCTTAACAACGATATGCGCCATAAGCAGATGGGCGCGCAGTTCTTCGGCGGCGTTATGGGTCCCATCATGGGCAATATAACGCAGATATGCTACGGTGTTACTGCGGGTGTCGGCGGACTTCTTTGCATATTCAAGGGCTTTGATGTCGGCGGCGTTTCGATTTTCGTTAACTACTCACGCCAGTTCAGTCAGCCGATAAATATGATTTCAATGCAGACTTCAACCATATTCGCCGCTCTTGCGGGTGCGGAACGTGTCTTTGCCGTTATGGACGCACCGCCCGAGAATATTATGGATATGGTCAAGGCCGAGCCCGAAAAGATTGACGGCTATGTGGAGCTTAAAAACGTGACATTCGGCTATCGTCCCGACAAAACGGTGCTTAAGAACATTTCTCTTAAGGCGGAGCCGGGCAAAAAGGTCGCGTTCGTCGGCTCGACCGGTGCGGGCAAGACAACGGTAACAAATCTTATAAACAGATTTTATGATATCGACTCCGGTGAAATCACCGTTGACGGAATAAACATAAAGGACCTTGACCGCTCGTTCCTGAGAAAGAATATAGCGATGGTCTTGCAGGACACGCATCTGTTCACGGGTACGGTTATGGAAAATATCCGTTACGGCCGTCCCGATGCCACCGACGACGAGGTTATAGCCGCCGCAAAAACGGCAAGCGCTCACAGCTTTATAATGCGTCTGTCGGACGGATATAATACGGTAATCGAAGGAGACGGCGCCAACCTTTCGCAGGGTCAGCGTCAGCTTCTGAATATCGCGCGTGCCGCACTGTCAAAAGCGCCGATACTTGTTCTTGACGAAGCCACAAGCTCCGTTGATACACGTACCGAAAAGCACATAGAACACGGCATGGACAGACTTATGAAAAACCGCACGACATTTGTCATCGCGCACCGTCTGTCAACCGTTCGCAATTCCGATGAAATTATGGTTCTCGAGCACGGTGAGATAATCGAACGAGGCTCACATGACTCCCTTTACGCCCTCGGCGGAAGGTATTACGAGCTTTGCACCGGCAAAAAAGAACTTGACTGAAAAAAGGTGCTGTCCCTCACGGGACAGCACCTTTTTTCAATGCATAATTAAGAATGCATAATGCATAATGTCGGAAGTCCTGCGGACTTGGATTATATAGCTTCGTAAAAATAAATCTTTTGAATAGCTGTTAACTGATAAAAAAAGCGTCCTGCTACCCGACAGGACACTTTTTATTTTGACTGACATTTAGCGGAGCAACTCCACACTCCACTCTCGGTGAACATTGCTAATTGCTAATTGCTAATTGTTTTACGGTCTCTGTCCCATACCGCCTTCAAGTGTAAGTGTCTCGCCGGACATATACTTGAAATCGGGGGATGCGAGCTGAACGCAGATTCTGCCGATATCGTTTTCGGCATCGCCGTAGTGACCCATGGGAGGCATCTTTACGTTAGCCTTGAATGCATCGGGATATGCCTTCTCGAACTGCTCAAGCTGAGCGGTCCATGCGAGAGGACATACAACGTTTACATTTACGCCGTCTCTGCCCCACTCTGTTGCGGCAACACGTGAAAGTCCGCGGATAGCTTCCTTGGCGGCTGCGTATGAGCACTGACCGTAGTTGCCGAAAAGTCCGGCACCGGAAGCGAAGTTGATAACGCTGCCCTTTGACTCCTTAAGATAGGGGAAGAAAGCCTTCATATAATAGAATGTAGCATAAAGGCCCGAATACATGGCAAGATTGAACTGCTCTGTTGTGTGTTCTGCAAGCGGAACACCCGAAGCGGATGCCTGAGCGTTGTTTATAAGAACCTGTACGCTGCCGAATGTGTCGATTGTCTGCTTTACAACGTTCGCAACGATTGCTTCGTTGTCTGCGCCGTCGCTGATGTCGGCCTGAACAAGAAGAACCTTAACGCCGTACTTCTCTTCAAGCTCTGCCTTAGCGGCCTCAAGCTTCTGAACGTTGCGGCCTGTGATAACAAGGTTTGCACCCTCTTTTGCGTAAGCTGTGGCAATACCGTAGCCGATTGAACCGCAGCGGCCGTTTTCGAGAACAGCACGGCCCGCACCTGTGACAACAGCTGTTTTACCTGCTAAAAAACCCATAATTAAAACTCCTTTGCACAAAAATTGCATGTGTTAATTTTTACTGTCCTGTATTTTATCACAGGATTGACAAAAAATAAACAAACAAACTGTTAACAATTTTTATCATTGTTGCAATATTTTGAAAATCACGTATTTCGTATATTTTTCGATATCTGTTTTTTATCACAAATTTCATTATGTCCGAAAAAGTGTAAAAAACCGCAAAAATTATGTCAGTAAAAGTGTAAAAAACCGTTGCAAAATTACACTAAATCGGATATAATAAAAACGGTGATACAGATGGAACGAAAAATATATAATTTTCTGCGTGAATGGAAGAGTTCCGACGACAGAAAACCGCTGATACTTCAGGGGGCACGCCAGGTCGGCAAAACCTATATCGTAAATTTATTTGCGGACCGTGAATATTCCAACTATATATATTGCAATTTTGAAAAAGAACGTGATTTGCATGAATTCTTCGAAAATCTTGAGCCGTCCGTGATTTTACGGAAGCTGTCTCTGTACAAGCGTAAAGAAATAATGCCCGGACACACGCTTATTGTTTTCGATGAAATTCAGGCATGTCCCGAAGCCATAACATCTCTCAAATATTTTAACGAAGAGGCAAACGAATATCATATTATCGCACTCGGTTCTCTTCTGGGGGTTGCCGTAAACAGAGAGAGTTTTTCTTTCCCCGTCGGAAAGGTTCAGCTTAAAACCATGTACCCGCTTGATTTTGAAGAGTATCTTGAGGCAAGGGGAGAAGGGGAGCTTGTCAGACAAATCCGGGATTGCTTTAAGATCGATACGCCGCTCGAAAATGCTTTTCATCAGAGGGCTTTGGACTATTATAAAGAGTATCTTTTTGTCGGCGGAATGCCTGAGGTTGTTGAGGAATACGGCAAAAATCACAATACCGAGCTTGTACGCATTCGTCAGAAGACAATTCTCGAAGCGTATCAGGCGGATATGGGTAAATATAATCATCAGCGTGAAATTCCGAAAACCAAAATCGTATACAACAATATAAGCACTCAGCTTGCGAAAGAGAACAGGAAATTCCAATATAAAAGCATCAAGCCGGGCTCAAGAGCATCCGAATTTGAGTCTGCGATAGAGTGGCTCTGCCTCGCCGGAATTGCGAACAGGCTGTTTCGTGTGGAGCAGATTATGCTGCCCCTCAGTGCATACCGTTCTCTGTCCGATTTCAAATTCTATATGAACGATGTGGGACTTTGTACCTCAAGCCGTGATATTTATTATGAGGACATTCTCGGTGAAAATCCGCTGATGGACAATTTCAAAGGCGGACTTACCGAAAATTATGTTTTCAATCAGCTGACCGCAAACGGCTTTGAGCTGTTTTATTGGACAAGCGGTGTTCAGGCGGAGGTCGATTTTATAACAAGAATCGGAACGGACATTATTCCGATTGAAGTAAAATCAAAAATCAACAATCACTCAAAAAGTCTTAATACGTATGTACAGCGTTACAGCCCCGCATATTCAATTCGCGTTTCACAGAAAAATTTCGGATTTGAAAACGGCATAAAATCCGTGCCGCTGTATGCGGTTTTCTGCATTAGCAAATAAAAGAAAAAGCAAGACAACAACGATAAAGCCACGTGCTGATAAGGAAGTATTGTTTCAAAACAAAGACAAATAATTCATCTTATGTATAACAGATTTGTTTTTTGCAGCAATTTATGCTATACACTTTTTCTGATTTTTTGTTTTGAAATGCAAAGCAGTTTCGTAGCCAAGAAAAATTTTTCATATCGAAGTTCGGAAACGAAGCAAGGCTGTCGCCTTGCGAGGATTTCGGACAAAGATATGGGAGATTTTTCGGCGAGAAACCAATACTTCGTTGTCAGTGCGTGGCTAAATGCTTGTTGCCTTGCTTATTTTTTGTTTAGTGTTATTTCACGCACTCCGGGAAAAGCGGTTTCAGTGCCGGATAGAGCTTTTTCCATGTGGCGTATTTTGAATTGTAATATTCCGCCCTGTCTTTGTTCGGAATGCAGGGGGCAGAGAATTTTACAAGCTTCTTTGCCGCGTCTTTGACGGTGGGATAAACACCGACGGCGACCATTGCGAGAATTGCCGCACCGTATGCGGGACCTTCCTCAACCTCGGGACGAACGACCGGAATGTCGAGAATATCGGCACACAGCTGTCTCCACTGTGCGGATTTTGCTCCGCCGCCGCAGATTGTAGTCTGAGTGGGGCAGACATTGTCACTCTGTGCCGCCATGAGGCTGTCTTTAAGCCCGAATGTGACACCTTCATAAACGGCTGTCGTCATATCCTTGCGTGAAGTATCCGCCGACAGACCGAAGAAAACTCCGCGGGCGGCGGCGTCATTGTGGGGACTGCGTTCACCCATCAGATACGGCAGAAAATAGACATTGTTCTGTTTGTCAAGCTCCTGCTCGGCAAAATAATCGTCTGTGTTCAGAATGTCCTCAACCCACCATTTGCCACAGGACGCCGCCGAAAGCATGCATCCCATGAGATGATAGCCTCCGTCCGCATGTGCGAAAGCGTGAAGCGCATTGTTGGGGTCGCCCTTGAATTCATCACTCGGCAAAAACAGCGTGCCGGACGTGCCGAGAGACAGATTGCATGTGCCGTCACCCACCGCACCGCATCCGACAGCGGCGGCGGCATTGTCACCCGCACCTGCGGCAACCGTTACATCCGAGACTCCGAACAGGTCGCACAGCTCGGGTTTGAGCTTGCCGACTCCACGGAAGCTCTCGTGTACCGTCGGCAGCATTTTTTCGTCAATGCCGAGAATATCGAGCATTTCTTTTGACCAGCGGCGGTTCTTCACATCATAATAGAGTGTGCCGGACGCGTCTGACGGGTCTGTCGCAAACTCACCTGTAAGACGATAGATCAGATAATCCTTCGGGAGAAGAATTTTATCGATTTTTTCGAAAAGCTCCGGCTCGTTTTCTTTCATCCAAAGGATTTTTGGGGCGGTGAAGCCCGCAAACGCTATGTTGCCGGTGTATTTCGTAAGCGTATCTCTGCCGATAACATCGTTGAGATACCGTGTCTGTTTTTCGCTTCTGCCGTCGTTCCACAGAATGGCGGGGCGGATTACATTTCCGTTTCTGTCAAGCGTGACAAGACCGTGCATCTGCCCGGCAACGGCAAGACCCTTTATCTGTGTTCTGTCGCAGTCTGCGGTCAGCTTTTTAATGCAGTCAAGCGTTACCGTGTACCAGTCCTCGGGGCTTTGCTCCGACCGGCCGGGGAACGGGTAATTTACGGGATAGCTCCCCGAAACGCTGCCGAGAATTTTTCCGTTTTCGTCGGTTAAAAGCAGCTTTACGGAGGAAGTACCCAAATCAATTCCTATAAACAGCATATCAGTCACCGAAAAGGACGGCGTTTACAACGCTTTCAAGATACTCCTGTCTGCCAGAGCCCGGAAGGGGACATTCCTTCTTGTCGGCGGCAATATCGGCAAGCTCCTTAAGGGTAGCGGTGCCGTTTTCTATCTTTTGACCGAGCTCCGACCTGAAGCTTGCGTATCTGTCTTCGATAAACTTGTCAACAGTGCCGTCCTCGATAAGCTTTGCGGCCTTGATAAGACCCAGAGCGAATGTGTCCATGCCTAAAATATAGCCGTGGAACATGTCTTCGGGTGTATAGGAGGGACGACGGTTCTTTGCGTCAAAGTTAAATCCGCCTGTAAGTCCGCCTGCTTTAAGCACTTCGTACATGCACATTGTGGCGTCGTAGGCGTTGAATGGGAATTCATCGGTATCCCAGCCTAAGAGCATATCGCCCTGGTTTGCGTCGATTGAACCGAGCATGCCGTGAATTGCGGAAACTCTCAGCTCATGCTGGAAGGTGTGGCCGGCAAGAGTAGCGTGGTTTGCTTCAATGTTTATCTTGAAATCCTTGTCAAGACCGTACTCCTTCAAAAATCCGATTGCGGTTGCGCTGTCGAAATCGTACTGATGCTTCATGGGCTCCTTGGGCTTGGGCTCAATATAGAAGTCACCGGTAAAGCCGATTGAACGGCCGTAATCAACCGCCATATGCATAAGCGCGGCAATATGCGACTGCTCAAGTGCCATGTCGGTGTTAAGGAGCGTTTCATAGCCTTCTCTGCCGCCCCAGAAAACATATCCTCTGCCGCCGAGCTTCACGGTAATGTCGAGTGCCTTTTTAATCTGAGCCGCCGCAAAGCAGAAAACATCAACACTGTTTGTCGAGCCTGCGCCGTTCATGAATCTCGGATGTGCAAACATGTTTGCGGTGCCCCACAGACAACGGATATCTGTGCCCTTCATCTTTTCGAGAATATAGTCCGAAATTTCATCAAGACGGGCGTTTGTGACGTTTATGTCCTCATCCTCGGGAACCAGGTCGACATCATGGAAGCAGAAATAGCGGATGCCGAGCTTTTTCATGAATTCAAAGCCCGCGTCAACCTTTGCCTTTGCGTGCTCCATTGTGCCTTTGACCGCACCGAATGATTTGTCGGCTGTGTCTCTGCCGAACATGTCTGTGCCGGCGGCGCCTAAATTGTGCCACCATGCCATGGCAAACGGAAGGTGCTCCGCCATGGTCTTGCCCATGATTACTCTGTCGGGATCATAAAAACGGAATGCGTAGGGATTTTTTGTGTTCGGACCTTCATAGTGAACGTCCGGAATGTTGAAAATAGCCAAATTACTCACCTCTTAATTTGATAAATTGATTTTAGCACAGCATTGAAAAATATACAAGAATAATATATACTTAAAATGGTAATCAGTGGCCAGTGGCCGGTGGTCAGTATTCAGTGGTCAGGGGCCGGTGGTCAGCATTCGGTGACCTGTGGTCAGTTAATTTTGTCTGTATTCAGTATTTGGCGATAAGGGTGAACCGGATGTAATATTTTTCACTCAACCCTGAACGTGGGCGAAGCTATATAATCCAAGGCACGCAGTGCCTTCCTTGTTTTCTGGCCACTGGCAACTGACCACTGACCACTGGCTCCGCTCCCGTTTATTCGCAGTCTTGTAAAAGTATCGAATATCTTCAATCTTATGCATAAGTTTTAGTGAAAAATGCAAGAATATTCAATAAATATGCATTTTTCCTTGACTATTTTAATATATGACTGTATAATGTCTGCATAATTCTTATAATCGTGAGGTTATACTCAATGACAAAAATTTTTATAGACGGTTCCGCCGGAACAACCGGACTTCGCATTAACGAGCGTCTGGCGAACAGAACCGATTTGGAGCTTATAAAGCTCACCGAAGAAAACAGAAAAGACCCCGAAGCGAGAAAAGCGGCGATTTTTTCGGCGGATATAGTTTTTCTCTGTCTGCCGGATGCGGCGGCAAAAGAAGCGGTAGAGCTTGCAAATGGCTCAAATGCTGTTATAATAGATACGTCGACGGCACACAGAACAAACGACGACTGGACCTACGGCTTCCCGGAGCTTAAAGGGCAGCGTGAAAAGATAAAGTCATCCAAAAGAATAGCAAACCCGGGGTGTCACGCAAGCGGATTTATTTCACTTGTGGCGCCTCTTACCGAGGCGGGAATAATCCCCGAGGATCTTGCACTTACAAGCTTTTCGATCACGGGCTATTCCGGCGGCGGCAAAAAGATGATCGCCGAATACGAGGGCGAAAACAGAGACGCTTTGCTTGACGCTCCCAGAATGTACGGTGTAACGCAGATGCATAAGCATCTCCCCGAAATGTCGAAGATATGCGGACTTAAAACGCTTCCCGTGTTCTGCCCGATAGTCTCCGATTTTTACAGCGGCATGGAGGTTACCGTTCCGCTTTTCGGCAAGGATATCAACGGCGGTGTCGAGGATATCAAAAAGGCATATGCGGAATATTATAATTCCGGTGTCGTTAAGTTTGTCGACGGTGACGGCGAAAACGGCTTTATGTCAGCCGGCGCTTTGAGCGGCAGAGATGATATGATTGTGACCGTCACGGGCAACGATGACAGAATATTGCTTGTGTCGAGATTTGACAACCTCGGCAAGGGCGCGTCCGGCTCGGCAATACAGAATATGAATATAATTTTGGGCGTAGACGAAAAAACAGGCCTCAACGCCTGACGGAGGGAATATAATGAAAACAGTTTCGGGCGGTGTATGTGCCGCTAAAGGATTTACGGCGGCGGGAATACACTGCGGCGTTCGCAAGAACAAGACAAAGCGTGATCTGTCCGTAATTTACAGTGAAACAAAGGCGGCTGCTGCCGCTACCTATACAACCAATCTTGTAAAAGGTGCTCCTCTTACGGTAACAAAAAATCACATAGCGGACGGCTATGCACAGGCGGTTATATGCAACTCAGGCAACGCCAACACATGCAACGCCGACGGCATAGAGGTTGCCGAAAAAATGTGCGAGCTTATCGCGAACGAGCTTAAAATCAACGCAAACGATGTTGTAATCGGTTCAACGGGCGTTATCGGTCAGCCGCTTGACATTACTCCCATCAAAAACGGTATTGCACCCTTAGTTGCCGCTCTTTCGAAGGACGGCTCCGACAATGCGGCGGAGGGCATCATGACCACCGATACCGTTAAAAAAGAGATTGCCGTTGAGTTTACCGCAGGCGGCAAGACGTGCAGAATGGGCGGCATCGCAAAGGGCAGCGGCATGATTCACCCCAACATGGCCACAATGCTCGTGTTCATTACAACCGATGCGGCGATTACTCCGGCACTTCTGCAGAAGGCACTGTCGGGGGACATCAAGAATACATTCAATATGGTGTCGGTTGACGGCGACACTTCAACAAACGATATGGTTACAATTCTCGCGAACGGCATGGCGGGCAATGATATCATCGACAGTGAGGGCGACGACTACAATGAGTTTATGAAGGCTCTCAATACCGTTAATATGTATCTCTGCCGTAAGATAGCCGGTGACGGCGAGGGCGCGACAAAGCTTCTTGAGTGCGTCGTTTCAAACGCCAGGGACGAAAAGACAGCCAAGACGGTTGCCAAGAGCGTTATATGCTCCTCTCTTACAAAAGCCGCAATGTTCGGTTCGGACGCGAACTGGGGCAGAGTTCTGTGCGCGATCGGTTACAGCGGTGCGGATGTCGATGTCGGCAAAATCGACGTATCGTTCAGGAGTGACAAGGGCGAAATCCCCGTATGCGTAAACGGCGCGGGAATTGATTTCTCAGAAGAAAAGGCAAAGGAAATTCTCCTCGAAAAAGAGATAGATATTCTTATAGACTTAAAGGACGGCTCGGCCTGCGCCACGGCATGGGGCTGTGACCTTACATATGATTATGTCAAAATAAACGGTGATTACCGCACCTGATAAAACGGAGGCATAAAAATGAGCAGTGAATATTCAACGGCGGAGCGAATAGAGGATATCATAGAATCATTACCGTATATCAAACGCTACACCGGCAAAATCGTTGTTGTAAAATACGGCGGAAACGCCATGAAAAACGAGGACCTGAAGCACAAGGTCATGCTTGACATTGTTCTGCTGTGGACCATCGGCGTTAAGGTTGTTCTTGTTCACGGCGGCGGTCCGGAGATAAATGAAGTCATGTCGAGGCTCGGCAAGAAGCCGGAGTTTATCGACGGACTCAGAGTTACGGATAAAGAAACCGTTGATATTGTTCAGATGGTGCTTGCGGGCAAGGTAAACAAGACACTTGTAAACTACCTTGAAGAAAAGGGCGCAAGAGCCATAGGTCTTTCGGGTATGGACGGCAGAATGATTGAAGCCGAAATAAAGGACGAGAGACTCGGCTATGTCGGCAAAATCAAGAAGATTCACGCTCAGCCCATTCTTGACCTGCTCGAAAAAGGGTATATTCCGGTTATTTCAACAATCGGATGCGACAGACAGGGCAACGCCTATAACATAAACGGCGACACGGCGGCGGCAGAAATCGCGGGTGTGCTTAAGGCGGAAAAGTTTATCCTCATGACAGATATAAACGGTGTTATGAGAGACAAGGACGATCCGTCAACGCTTATTCCCGAGATTACAAAGGATGAAGCCGAAAAGTATTATGCCGACGGCACAATCTCCGGAGGTATGATTCCGAAGGTCAGAAGCTGCTTTGACGCAATTGAAGAGGGCGTAAAGAATGTTGTTGTAATAAACGGCACGGTTCCGCACTCCATACTTATAGAGCTGCTCACAAACGAAGGCTGCGGCACAATGTTTATCGGAGGAAAAAAACAATGAATATAAAAGAAACAGATAAAGAATATATTGCCGGTACATATAACCGTTTCCCCGTTGAGATTGTCAGCGGCAAGGGCTCGGTCGTAAAGGATGAAAACGGCAAGGAGTATATTGACATGGGAAGCGGCATCGGCGTTACTTCGTTCGGTGTTGCGGATGACATATGGCAGAAAGCGGTTGTCGAGCAGATTTCAAAGGTTCAGCATACGTCCAATCTTTATTATACAAGTCCGTGTGCCGTATTAGCGGAAAAGCTCTGCGAAAAAACCGGCATGAAAAAGGTGTTTTTCTCAAATTCCGGTGCAGAAGCGAACGAGTGTGCCATAAAGGTGGCGAGAAAATATGCCGCAGACAAAAAGGGTGCGGAGTATTTTACGATAATCACTCTTAAAAACAGCTTCCACGGCAGAACGCTCACAACGCTTGCCGCAACGGGACAGGATCATTATCACGAGCTGTTTCAGCCGCTGACCCCGGGGTTTGCCTATGTTGAGGCGGGCAACTTTGAGGAGTTCAAAAAGACAGCCGAGGAGACAAAGGCGGCAGGTGTCCTGATGGAAGGCGTTCAGGGCGAGGGCGGTGTTATTCCGCTTGATAAGGAATTTGTAAAGAAAGTAGCCGATTACGCCAAAGCAAATGATATTGTGCTTATGTTTGACGAGGTTCAGACGGGTAACGGCAGAAGCGGCAAAATGTATTCGTATATGAATTTCGGTGTTGAGCCCGATGTTGTGTCAACCGCAAAGGGTCTTGCCGGCGGTCTGCCGCTCGGTGCGACACTGCTCGGTGAAAAGGTGCAGAATGTATTCGGCCCCGGTGACCACGGTTCGACATTCGGAGGAAATCCCGTTTGCTGCGCTGCGGCGATAAGCATTATCGACAGAATAGACGATGAGCTGCTTAAAGACGTAGGAGAAAAGAGCGAGTATATTTTCAGTGCCTTCAGGGATGCTCCCGGTGTTGAGAGTGTTGACGGCATGGGACTTATGATAGGCATTAAGCCCGTAAAGCCCGCCGCGGATGTTGTCAAAGCGTGCATAGAAAAAGGCGTGCTGTGCCTTACCGCGAAAAATAAGGTTCGTCTGCTCCCGGCACTTAATATTCCCATGGATGTGCTTGAGAAGGCGGTTGGGATTATTAAAGGTGTAATGGCAAGCGAGTAAGGAACAGTGAAATTAGTGGTCAGTGGCCGGAGTGCAGTGGTCAGTGGCCGGAGAACAGTGGTCAGTGGCCAGTATCCAGTATCCAGTGAATAAGGAAGTCCTGCGGACTTGATTTATAAAGCTACGCAAAAATTAAAGCTTGATATAAAGCGGCAATCTAATCGTCTGCGGAGCTTTTATAATCCAAAACGCGTAGCGTTTTCCTTAATTATGCATTCTACATTATGCATTCTGCATTGTTTTGTCCTGCGGACTTGGATTATATAGCTTCGCAAGAGG
>CAVFUV010000025.1:0-16143 GCA_963625735.1 bacterium | reverse complement strand
ATCCAAATTAACATGTTTTTTCTCATTTTCCATCTTAAACTACCTCATTTTTTTAACAATCTGTGACTCTGTCTTTTTGTGATAAGCACAATAGAATCATATTACTTGTACTTGCTTGTCAAGTACAAGTCTGCTATGCGTAGTATAGCAGAAGCGTTTTTTTAATAAAGAAAAAAAACGCCGTTCATGGAAAACCACGAACGGCGTTTTGTTATGTCCCGCGGGACAATTTTGTCTTTGTCAAACTCAGATGAGTTCGATTATGCACATCTCCGCTGCGTCTCCGCGACGGGGACCTGTCTTAGTTATGCGGCAGTAGCCACCCTTTGCATCAGCGTACTTCGGTGCGATCTCGGTAAAGAGCTTCGCAGCGACGTCTTTCTTTGTGATGTATGCAAGAGCCTGGCGTCTGTTGTGAAGAGTATCCTCTTTTGCAAGAGTAATCATCTTCTCAGTCATGGCGCGAACTTCTTTAGCTCTTGTAACGGTGGTTTCAATTTTGCCGTTTTCCAAAAGGAAAGTTACCATAGCTCTCATCATAGCCTTACGATGGTCGGTAGGTCTGCCGAGCTTTCTGGTTCCGGGCATTAAAATCACTCCTTTTTCAGAATAAAGGTTTATGGATTGAGACGAACTTTAATTATTCGTCTTCCTGGCGAAGATGCAGGCCGTACTGGCCGAGCTTTGCGATAACCTCGTCAAGGCTCTTTCTGCCGAGGTTTCTGACCTTCATCATGTCATCCTCGGACTTCTGTATCAGATCGCCAACCTTGTGGATGTTCGCTCTCTTAAGACAATTGAACGAGCGAACCGAAAGGTCAAGCTCCTCAACGGTCATCTCAAGCGTCTGTTTGCTTGAGTCGTTATCCTTAACGACCAATATCTCTTCTCCGCCGACTTCCTCGGACAGATCAACGAAGAGATTGAGGTGTTCGTTGAGGATCTTGGCAGCAAACGAAACAGCTTCCCTTGCGGTCATGGTTCCGTTTGTCCACACCTCGAGAGTAAGCTTATCATAGTCGGTGATGTCGCCGACACGCGTATTCTCGACGGTATAGTTAACTTTATTAACGGGAGTGTAAATGGAGTCAATTGCAATAACGCCGATGGGCGGATTCAACAACTTCTTATTACGCTCTGCCGAGACATAGCCCCTGCCGATATCGGCTGTAAGCTCCATGTGGACGTGAGCATCCGTGCTGAGAGTAGCGATGTGCCAGTCGGGATTGAGGATTTCTACCTCGCTGTCCGCCTGAATGTCACCCGCTGTAATCTCGGTAGCGTTTGTAACGTCAATGTACATGGTCTTGGGACCGTTGCCTTGTATTTTAAGAATAACGCTCTTTAAGTTAAGGACGATTTCCGTAACATCCTCTTTTACACCTTCAATGGTGGAAAACTCATGGAGAACACCGTCAATTTTTACTGATGTGATAGCGTACCCCTTGAGAGAGGACAAAAGAACGCGGCGAAGGCTGTTGCCGATTGTTGTGCCGAAGCCTCTTTCGAGGGGCTCAAGGACAAATTTGCCATGAGAACCGTCATCGCACAGGTCAATAGCCGTTATGCCGGGCTTTTCAATACCTATCATTCAAAACCCTCCTTAGTATTTTAATAAGATAACAATTATACTGTGGAATAAGCTTTTTATTACTTGGAATAAAGCTCAACGATGTAGTGCTCTTCAACGGGAGCGAGAATCTGATCTCTCTCGGGAAGGCTTACTACCTTCGCGCTGTTATTCTCGGCATCAAGCTCAAGCCAAGCGGGAATGGGTCTGGATGCGTTCGCTTCGAGAACTGCCTTAAACTTTTCGCTGTCGAGGCTCTTTTTTCTGATTGCGAGAGTCTCACCGGGCTTGCAAAGGAATGAAGGAATGTCAACCTTTCTGCCGTTTACAGTGAAGTGACCGTGGTTAACAAGCTGTCTTGCTTCCGCACGGGAGGATGCCCAGCCGAGAAGATAGACAATGTTGTCAAGTCTTGATTCACAGATACGAAGCAGGTTTTCACCGGTCATGCCGGACTGCTTTTCAGCCATTGCGAAATACTTTCTGAACTGGCTCTCGTTTACGCCGTAATATCTTCTTGCGGTCTGCTTTGTACGAAGCTGAATGCCGTATTCGGAAGATTTCTTGCGGCCCTGACCATGCTGGCCGGGAGCATAAGCGCGTCTGTCAAGAGCGCATTTGCCTGAGTAGCAGCGATCGCCCTTCAGGAAAAGCTTTTTGCCTTCACGGCGGCAAAGTTTGCACACCGCACCGGTATATCTTGCCATATTTTTTTACCTCCTGAAATGATTATACACGTCTTCTCTTGGGAGGACGGCAGCCGTTGTGAGGAATGGGAGTTACGTCCTTGATAAGAGTAACCTCAAGGCCGGCTGTCTGAAGTGCGCGGATAGCGGCTTCTCTGCCCTGGCCGGGGCCCTTAACAAAAACCTCAACGGTCTTCATACCATGCTCCATAGCAGCCTTTGCTGCAGTCTCAGCTGCGGTCTGTGCTGCGAAGGGAGTGGATTTCTTCGAGCCTCTGAAGCCCATTTCACCGGCGGATGCCCATGAAACTGCGTTGCCCTGAGTATCGGAGATAGTTACGATTGTGTTATTGAAGGTGGACTGAATATGAACTGCGCCACGATCGATGTTTTTACGCTCACGACGTTTGCGTGTTGCGCCTTTTTTTGCGACTGCTTTAGTAGCCATATATTACCCTCCTTACTTCTTCTTGTTTGCTATCGTCTTCTTGGGTCCCTTGCGGGTACGTGCATTCGTCTTTGAACGCTGGCCTCTTACGGGGAGACCCTTGCGGTGACGAATACCGCGATAGCAGCCGATGTCTATAAGTCTTTTGATGTCGTACTGGGTCTCTCTGACGAGATCGCCTTCGACTTTTACATTGTGGTCGATGTACTCACGAAGTTTCGATACATCGTCCTCGGTAAGATCCTTAACTCTGATGTCAGGATCAACACCTGTTGCCTTTATAATGTCGCTTGCAGTTTTACGACCGATGCCGTAGATATAAGTAAGACCGATTTCGATTCTCTTATCTCTGGGCAGGTCAATACCGGATATACGCGCCATTTGTCAGTTGCACCTCCATTAATAGGTTTATGCCTCAAGGCTTAGCCCTGACGCTGCTTGTGCTTGGGATTTTCGCATATTACCATGACTTTTCCCTTGCGCTTAATGATTTTGCACTTCTCGCAAATTTTCTTTACAGAAGGTCTGACTTTCATTGTGTGATACCTCCTAAAATTATTGCATTATTTTGAACGCCACGTGATGCGTCCCTTTGTGAGATCATAGGGTGATAATTCTACGGTGACCTTGTCGCCGGGCAGGATGCGTATATAGTTCATACGAAGCTTGCCTGAGATGTGAGCAAGAATCACCTTGCCGTTTTCGAGCTGTACCTTAAATGCTGCGTTAGGCAGTGCCTCGACAACGGTACCTTCGATTTCGATGTTATCCTGTTTTGACATAAGCTTACTCCTTACATTTTTCGGCTTTCACCTTGGCGACAGCCTTTCTGAGTGAACGGTCGGAATGAAAGCAGCCGTCCTCAAGCACCGCTCCGAAAGAAGCTAAATGCTTCGGATTTTTCCGCTTCGGGTTATTAAGCGGATGCGTTTTTCCGTCGCACACGTAAACATACCTTTCATCTTCCGCAATTACAGCCGAGACCGAGTCTCTGTCGCGTCCGCGGAGTGAAATTACCGTCTGATGTATCTCGAACATATCTACCTCGTCATCAGTCGGGCAGTGTAAGAATCATACACTCGCCTTCCGTGATGGCTACCGTATGCTCGAAGTGTGCCGAAAGCTTTCCGTCGGCGGTTACAACCGTCCACTTGTTCTTAAGCACGTTTACATCCTCGGTGCCTTCGTTGATCATAGGTTCTATGGCAATCGTCATGCCCGGAATAAGCCGGACGCCCTTGCCGGGTGTTCCGTAGTTCGGAACCGAAGGGTCCTCATGGAGATGTTTGCCTACACCGTGGCCTGTGTATTCACGCACAATGCCGTATCCTCGGGACATACAATACTGTTCTATCGCGTGTCCGATGTCGCCCAGTCTGTTTCCCGCAACAGCCTTTGAAAGACCCACATAAAGCGCTTCCTTCGTAGTGTTGCACAGCCGCTCGGCAGCCGGGGAAATCTTTCCGCAGGGGAACGTGTACGCATTGTCGCCGTGGAAGCCCTGATATACGGCTCCGAGGTCAATGCTCACTATGTCGCCCTCGTGGATAACGTGACGGTGGTCGGGTATCCCATGAATGACTTCTTGATTTATGGAAATGCATGCGGTCGCCGGGAAGCCGCAGTAGTTAAGAAACGACGGTGTCGCGCCCTGACTTTTTATGTAGTCGTAGGCTATCTTATCAATTTCCGCGGTGGTAACTCCGGGAGCTACCGCCTCCCCCGCGATTTTAAGTGCCTCGGCGGAAATTCTCCCGGCCTCACGCATTAGCTCTAACTCGCGGCGTGTTTTCAGCACTATGCTCATGCTTAATCCTCCAATGCCTTGAGGGTAAGTGCGGTTGTGTCCGCAACCTCTTCCTGTCCCTCAACAATAACGAGCTTGTTTTTGCCCGCATAAAACTCCTTAAGGGGTTCTGTTTCGTCGTGGTAAACCTTAAGACGCTCAAGAACCGTCTCGGGAGCATCGTCTTTTCTGCAGACGAGTTCGCCTCCGCAGGCATTGCATATGCCCTCTTTGGCGGGTTTTTTGTACTCGGTGTGATATGAATTTCCGCAGTTCTTGCAGACACGTCTGCCCGACATTCTGGTTACGATTTTTTCATCGGGGACCTCAATGTCGATAACCTTGTCAATGACTATGCCCATTTCGTCAAGCGCTTCGGCCTGAGGAATGGTGCGGGGAAATCCGTCGAGTATGAAGCCGTTTTCACAATCCTTTTCGGAAAGTCTGTCTTTTATGATGCCGATGACAACTTCATCGGGAACAAGCTTTCCGGCTTCGATGTATTCTTTTGCTTTAAGACCCATTTCCGTCTCGTCCTTAAGGGCGGCACGGATAATGTTTCCGGTGGACACCGTGGGGATAGAGAGCTTTTCGCTGACTATCTCCGCCTGTGTACCCTTGCCTGCGCCGGGAGCGCCGAGAAAAATTATATTCATCGTTACTCCTTAATCAAGGAAGCCCTTGTAGTGACGCATCATCATCTGGCTTTCGACCTGCTGAACAGTTTCAAGCGCAACACCGACAAGAATGATTATCGAGGTGCCGCCGATTGTAACGTCCGCCGGATATCCGACTGCCGTGGTGATCTGCGTATAGAGGATGGGGAACAGCGCAACAACGCTTATCATGAGAGCACCGAGAAGCACTATCTTTGATATAACCTTTGCAATATAGTCGGCTGTGGGTCTGCCCGAACGGATGCCGGGGATCATGCCGGAGTTCTTTGCGAGGTTGTTAGCCATCTCTACGGGGTTGTACTGTATTGAAGCATAGAAATATGCGAAGAAGATTATGAGAACGAAATAGATTATTCCGTATACCCAGCTGTCTGATTTGAACCAGCCGAAGAATGTCTCCCAGAAGGAGCCTTCGGAAATCTTGTTCTCTACAAACATCTCGATCGTAGGCGGAAGAGAGAGAATTGAGGAAGCGAAGATAACGGGGAGAACACCTGACATATTAACCTTAATCGGAATGTTGGAGCTCTGTCCGCCGTACATCTTTCTGCCGACCACTCTCTTTGCGTACTGAACGGGAATTCTGCGCTCAGCTGCATCCATCCAGACAATGTAAACAATCATTGCGAGCATGAAGATGATTGTGAGTGTAGAAATGAGGAAGTACCAGCCGCCCTGCGCATAGGGCTTAACCGCTACCGTGTAAAGGGTCTGCGGAAGTCTTGAAACGATACCTGCGAAGAGTATAAGGGAGATACCGTTGCCGATACCCTTGTCGTTTATCTGCTCACCGAGCCACATGCAAAGAGCGGAGCCCGCTGTGAGAACGGATACGATAAACACACCCTGAAGGACTGCCCAGATGCCTGTGTAGGCATTGCCGTCCGCGTCACCGGTAAGCATACCGTCCTGGCTCCAGAGATATACATAATATGCAACACCCTGAAGAACGGCAAGACCGATTGTAACATAACGGGTAATGGTAGCCATCTTCTTGCGGCCCTCTTCGTCGTGGCCGAGTTTTTCAAGTGCCGGGATAGCGACAGCAAGGAGCTGCAGGATAATGGAGGAGTTAATGTAGGGGGTGATACCCAGAGCAAAAACTCGACCATAGTTAAACGCGTCGCCGGTCATCATTGAAAGGTAGTTAAGGAATGTGCCGGTGTTGTCGCCGACCAGACCCGAACCCGAGATTGAAATAAAGGGAACGGGAATTGCACATCCTAATCTGAACAAAAAGATTATGAAAATCGTAAATATCATCTTTTTACGAATTTCGGGAATCTTCCATGCGTTAACGAACGTTTTTAACATGTGGTATTTCGCTCCTTTCCTTTTCCGTTTTCGCTAATCAATAAATATCTCAGTCTACGACCTCGGCAGTGCCGCCCGCAGCTTCGATTTTTGATTTAGCTTCTGCGGAGAAGGCGTTGGCTTTAACGGTGAACTTCTTTGTAAGCTCGCCGAAGCCGAGGACCTTTATACCGTCAAGCTCTTTCTTTACAAGACCGCTTGCAAGAAGAGCCTCTTTGTCGATAACAGCACCGGACTCGAACTTGCTCTCGAGTGCCGCTACGTTAACGATTGCAATCTCCTTAGCGAAGATATTGTTGAAGCCTCTCTTGGGAAGACGTCTCTGAAGGGGCATCTGACCGCCTTCAAAACCGGGACGCATGCCGCGACCTGCTCTCGCCTTCTGACCCTTATGGCCCTTGCCGGCGGTTTTGCCCTGACCGGAAGCGGGACCTCTGCCTATACGCTTAACCGGTTTGTTTGAACCGGGAGCAGGCGATAACTCGTGAATTTTCATAATAAGTAATCCTTTCTGCTCTTACGCTTCGGTAACTTCGAGAAGGAAACCGATTTTGTTTATCTTACCTTTGGTCTGTGCGTTATCGGGCTGAACCGTAACGTCACCGATCTTGCGAAGGCCGAGTGAAGCCGCAGTGGCTATTTGGTCTTCCTTACGACCTATAAGGCTCTTTGTAAGCTTGATCTTTAATTCTGCCATTACTTATTCACTCCTTAACCTAAGATTTCTTTTACTGTCTTGCCTCTTGTGGCGGCGACTTCGTCAGCCGTACGAAGAAGTGAAAGACCGTTGAGTGTAGCTCTTACTACGTTGCAGGGATTGTTGGAACGCAGAGCCTTTGTTCTGATGTCCTTAATGCCTACTGTCTCAACAACCGCACGAACGGGGCCGCCGGCGATAACACCGGTACCGGGAGCGGCGGGTTTAAGAAGAACAACACCGGCGCCGAACTTACCTGTAATCTCGTGGGGAATTGTTGTACCCTTAAGAGAAACCTTGATAAAATTCTTTTTCGCATCCTCAATACCCTTGCGGATTGCATCGGGTACTTCGCCGGACTTACCGAGACCGAAACCGATTGTGCCCTTGCCGTCACCGACAACTACAAGTGCGGCGAACTTATAGATACGACCGCCCTTAACTGTCTTTGATACACGGTTGAGAGCAACAACTCTCTCCTGATACTCGGAATCCTTTTGTGTTTCAAACTTAGCCAAAGTTAATTCCTCCTTTTATCAGAATTTCAGGCCGCCCTCACGAGCGCCTTCGGCCAAGCCCTGGACACGGCCGTGATAGATGTAACCGCCGCGGTCGAACACACACTCTGTGATGTCCTTAGCAGCTGCTCTTTCGGCAAGAAGCTTGCCAACCTTCTTTGCGGCATCTACGTTTCCGCCGTACTCTTCGAATGACTTTTCGGCTGTGGAAGCGCTTACGAGCGTTACACCCTTGTCGTCATCGATAAGCTGCGCATAGATGTGCTTGAGTGAGCGGAAAACGTTAAGACGAGGACACTCGGCAGTGCCGGCAATCTTACCGCGGACTCTTTTATGACGAGCCATTCTTGCTTTTTTAGTGTTAGGTCTGTTAACCATAAAAGTATCCTCCTTCTATTATTTGCCGCCCTTACCGGCTTTGCCTTCCTTGCGACGGATGACTTCATTAGCATACTTGATGCCCTTGCCCTTATAGGGTTCGGGAGGACGAACGCCTCTTACTTCTGAAGCGAACTGACCGACAAGCTGCTTGTCGTAGCCGGAAATAACGATCTGTGTGGGTGAAGGAACTTCGATTGTAATTCCTTCGGGAGGAGTCATAACAACCTCGTGTGAGTAGCCTACATGAAGCTGAACGGCCTTACCCTGCATTGACGCACGGTAACCGATGCCGACGATTTCAAGCTCCTTCTTGTAGCCGTTGTTGACACCCTCTATCATGTTGGCAATAAGTGTTCTTGTAAGACCGTGAAGCGCGCGGTTCTCTTTGTCGTCGTTGGGACGGGAAACCGTAACTTCGCCGTTTTCGAGAGCGATTGCCATGTTGGGATTAAATGTTCCGGTAAGTGTACCCTTGGGGCCCTTTACGGTAACGGTGTTTGCGTCGATTTTAACATCTACGCCTGCCGGAACAGCGATGGGTTTTTTGCCTATACGAGACATCCCTGTTGTACCTCCTTACCAAATAAATGCAAGGACTTCGCCGCCGACGTTAGCCTTACGGGCGTCCTTATCTGTCATAATACCCTTTGATGTTGAGAGAATCGCTATGCCGAGGCCTTTCATAACCTTGGGCATATTCTCGCAATCAGTATAAATACGCAGGCCGGGCTTGGAAACTCTGCGCAGGCCGAGCAAAACGCGGCTCTTGTTGGGACCGTACTTAAGAGCGATTTCGATAACGCCCTGCTTGCCGTCCTCAACTACCTTGAACTCTTTGATATAACCCTCGTCGACAAGTATCTGTGCAATAGCCTTCTTCATGTTTGAAGCGGGAACACATACCGTGTCGTGCTTTGCCGAGTTAGCGTTACGAATTCTTGTAAGCATATCGGCGATGGGATCGGTAATCTGCATTGCCGTAAACCTCCTTTGACGTTAATTACCAGCTTGCTTTCTTTACACCGGGGATCTGACCGGCATGAGCAAGCTCTCTGAAGCAGATACGGCAAACACCGTACTTACGCAAATAAGCGTGGGGTCTTCCGCAGATCTTGCATCTGTTGTAAGCTCTTGTTGAGTACTTTGCAGGACGTGCCTGCTTTACTTTCATTGATGTCTTTGCCATTGTTACCCCTCCTTATTTCGCGAACGGAGCGCCCATAAGTGTAAGGAGCTCTCTTGCTTCTTCGTCGGTGCCGGCAGTAGTTACGAAACAGATGTCCATACCGCGTACCTTGTCGATCTTATCATATTCGATTTCGGGGAAAATAAGCTGTTCCTTGATGCCGAGGGAATAGTTGCCTCTGCCGTCGAAGGAGTTGGGATTGATTCCTCTGAAGTCACGAACTCTGGGAAGAGCGAGATTGAAGAGTCTGTCAAGGAACTCATACATCTTGTCGCCTCTGAGTGTAACCTTAACGCCGTTGGGCATGCCCTCACGGAGCTTGAAGTTAGCGACCGACTTCTTTGCGAGGCAGACAACGGGCTTCTGACCTGTTATCTTGCTGATATCGCCGACGATAGCGTCAACAGCCTTGGGGTTGTCTTTTGCTTCGCCGCAGCCGACGTTAACAACGACCTTGTCGATCTTCGGAATCTGCATGACGCTCTTGTAACCGAACTTTTTCATAAGCGCGGGAGCGACATCTGATTTGTACATTTCTTTAAGTCTTGCCATTTTAAATGTCCTCCTTTAATTATTCAAAGTGAGCGCCGCACTTTTTGCAGACACGAAGCTTCTTGTCGCCGTCAATTACATGACCGACTCTTGTAGCCTTGCCGCACTTGGGGCAAACGAGCTGAACCTTATCGGCATACATTGCGGACTCCGCTTCGATGATGCCGCCGGGCTCACCCATCTGTCTGGGCTTAACGTGTTTCTTAACTATGTTGATTTTTTCGACAATAACCTTGCCTTCTTTAGGGCTTACCTGAAGAACCTTGCCGGTCTTGCCTCTGTCTTTGCCGTTGATAACCATAACGGTATCGCCGGTTTTTACATGAACTTTGTTACTCATTTACGTCGCCCTCCATTAAAGTACTTCGGGAGCGAGGCTGAGGATTTTTGTATAATCCTTATCACGAAGCTCTCTTGCTACCGGCCCGAAAATACGGGTACCCTTGGGGTTTTTGTCTTCTTTGATGATAACGGCTGCGTTCTCGTCGAAGCGGATGTATGTGCCGTCTTCTCTGCGTACGCCCTTTGCGGAGCGAACTACAACAGCCTTAACAACGTCGCCTTTTTTAACAACGCCGCCGGGTGTAGCCTTTTTAACGGAGGCTACTATAACGTCACCGATATTGGCATACTTTCTGCCTGTGCCGCCAAGTACACGGATGCACATAAGCTCCTTAGCACCGGTGTTATCGGCTACCTTAAGCAGAGTTTGCTGCTGAATCATAAATGTGCCTCCTTACTTATTTAGCCTTTTCGATTATTTCGACAACACGCCATCTTTTGTCTTTTGAAAGAGGACGGGTCTCCATTATCAGCACGCGGTCACCTACGCCGCACTCGTTCTTTTCGTCGTGAGCCTTAAGTCTGATTGTGTGGTTAACAATCTTGTTATACAGAGGATGCATAACCTTGTCTTTAACGGCTACAACAACGGTCTTGTCCATCTTGTCGCTGGCAACGATGCCGACACGGGTCTTTCTTAAATTTCTTTCCATTTAGCTGTCCTCCCTTTCTCAGGCGTTTTCGCCGTGGAGCTCGACGTCTCTCTTGATTGTGAGAATACGTGCGATATCCTTCTTAACGGCGCTTATACGCATGGGGTTATCGAGCTGGTTGATGGCCTGCTGGAAGCGCAGCTTGAAAAGCTCGTCCTTAAGCTCAAGAAGCTTAGCATCCAGCTGCTCGGCGGACATTTTCTTTAATTCACTGGCTTTCATTCGGCTTCACCATCCTGTTCTGCTTTAGATACAAACTTGCACTTGATAGGAAGTTTGTTTGCCGCGAGACGCATAGCCTCACGAGCTGTGTCCTCGGCAACGCCTGCTATTTCAAACATGACTCTGCCGGGCTTTACGACTGCGACCCAATATTCGGGTGAGCCTTTACCGGAACCCATTCGGGTTTCTGCGGGCTTCTCGGTTATGGGCTTGTCGGGGAAAATCTTGATCCAGACCTGACCGCCACGCTTGATGTATCTTGTCATAGCGATACGGGCGGCTTCTATCTGGTTTGAAGTGATCCATGCGGGCTCAAGAGCGACGAGACCGTAATCACCGTAATTGACTTTATTACCGCGATGAGCTTCGCCCTTAAGACGACCACGCTGCTGTCTGCGGTATTTAACACGCTTGGGTAATAACATGCTTACGCCCTCCTGTCTCTTCTGCGATTCTGCTTAGGTGCCTGCTCGTGAAGAACTTCACCCTTATAGATCCATACTTTAACACCTATTCTGCCGTAGGTTGTTTTTGCCTCCGCAAAGCCGTAGTCGATGTCGGCACGGATTGTCTGAAGCGGAATAGTGCCTTCCTTATATGTTTCGGAACGTGCGATTTCCGCACCGCCGAGACGGCCGCCGCACTGAATCTTGATACCGTTTGCGCCAAGACGCATTGTGCTGCCGATAGCCTGCTTAACGGCTCTGCGGAAGGAAACTCTCTTTTCGAGCTGCATTGCGATCTTCTCCGCTACAAGCTGAGCGTCAAGGTCGGGCTGCTTTATCTCGATGATGTTAATGTAAACTTCCTTGCCTTCACCGAGCATCTTTTTGCAGGTGGCTTTGATCTTTTCGATCTCGGCACCGCCCTTGCCTATAACCATGCCGGGCTTTGCGCAGTGGATGTTTATGCGAACTCTCTTGGGATCGCGTTCGATTTCGATCTTGGGTACACCGGCGGAGGCGAGTGCCTTGAGAAGATATTCTCTGACCTCGTAATCTGCAACGAGTGTGTCACCGAAGGTTGCCTTGTCTGCGTACCAACGTGATTCCCAGTCTTTAATTACACCGATTCTTAAACCGGTAGGATTAATTTTCTGTCCCATTGTTTGTTATCCTCCTTCCGATTAGTCTTCTTTTTCCTTGAGTACAAGGGTGATATGTGATGACTTCTTGTTTATGCGGTATGCTCTGCCGTGAGCTCTGGGGCGGATTCTCTTAAGAGTGGGGCCCTGAGATACGCTGCACTCCGCAACGTAAAGACGGCTTACATCCATATCGAAGTTGTTTTCCGCGTTTGCCATAGCGGACTTGAGAAGCTTTGCAAGCGGTTCACACGCAGCCTTGGGTGTGTACTTAAGGATTGCTGCAGCTTCGTCTGCGGGCTTATTTCTGATAAGGTCAAGCACGCACTGAACCTTACGGGGAGCTATGCGCTCAAATGTCGCTTTTGCTCTTGCTTCCATTTCTATACACTCCTTTCGGCTTATTTACCGTTGTTTGATGTTTTGCTGCCTGCGTGACCTCTGAAGGTTCTGGTGGGAGCAAATTCGCCGAGCTTATGACCGACCATGTCTTCGGTTACATATACCGGAACATGTTTGCGTCCGTCGTGAACGGCAAAGGTGTGACCAACAAACTCCGGGAAGATTGTGGAGCTGCGGCTCCATGTTTTGAGAACGATTTTTTCGCCCTTATTGTTCATCTCTACAACTCTGTCGTAGAGCTTCTGCTGTACAAAAGGTCCTTTTTTAACGCTTCTGCCCATTATCTATTGCTCCTTTCCGTTTATTTATCATTGCAGCGCTTTACGATAAGCTTATCGGAGCGCTTGTGGTTAGCACGCGTCTTGTAACCGAGAGCGGGCTTGCCCCAAGGTGTAACAGGGCCGGGACGACCGATAGGTGATTTGCCTTCGCCGCCGCCGTGGGGGTGGTCATTCGGGTTCATGACAGAGCCGCGGACTGTGGGACGGATGCCCATGTGACGTGTGCGTCCTGCCTTACCGATTTTAACGTTGATGTGATCTTCGTTGCTGACCGTACCGATTGTGGCCATGCACTCTGCGGGAACATTGCGGAGTTCACCCGAGGGGAGACGGAGAAGAGCGTATTTGCCTTCTTTAGCCATAAGCTGAGCGGCGTTGCCGGCGGCTCTTGCGAGCTGTCCGCCTCTGCCGGGATAAAGCTCAACGTTATGAACGAAGGTACCTGTGGGGATATTTGCAAGGGGCAGTGCATTGCCGGGCTTGATATCCGCGTCGGGCCCCGCAACAACCTTGTCGCCTACCTTAAGACCGGAGGGAGCGAGGATGTAGCTCTTTGTGCCGTCTTCATACTGTATAAGAGCAATGAATGCGGAGCGATTGGGATCGTATTCGAGTGTTTTTACTTCAGCCGCCATACCGAGCTTTGCTCTCTTGAAGTCGATTACACGGTATTTTACGCGGTTGCCGCCGCCGTGATGACGAACGGTGATTCTGCCGTAGGAGTTTCTGCCGGAAGTTTTCTTGAGAGGCTCAAGAAGGCTTCTTTCGGGAGCGACCTTTGACAGCTTTGAGTAATCTGTAGTCGACATGTTACGGCGACCGTTTGTTGTCGGCTTATAGACTTTAATAGCCATTTTTTGTCACATACCTTTCATAGATTGAAATATAGTGGCTTATCCGGTTTGCTTAGCGGTCGGCTAAAACCATACGTCGCTTGCCGGGAAGTCAATTAAAACATGCCGTCAAAGAACTCAATTGTCTTGGAGTCTTCGGTGAGTGTTACTATGGCCTTTTTCCATGAGGGCTTGTAGCCTTCGAAACGGCCGTAACGGCGAAGGTGACCGCTTACGTTGATTGTGTTAACGCTCTTGACCTTAACGTCGAAAAGCTTTTCGACAGCCTTTGCGATTTCAACCTTGTTAGCGTCCTTGGCAACGGAGAAGGTGTACTTCTTCAGTGCCGTACCCTTCATGCTCTCTTCTGTTACGATGGGCTTGAGGATTATATCCTGTGCAAACTTTTCCATTATGCATATACCTCCTCGACTTTTGCTACGGCGTCTTTAACGAAAAGAACCGTATCCGCATTGAGGATATCGTAAACGTTGATGGTGTTTACGGGGCTTACCTTTACGCCTTCAATGTTTCTGGCGGAACGGTAAATCACATCGCTCTTCTCGGGAAGTACGATGAGGGTCTTCTTGCCTGCCTTGAGAGCGGCGAGAACCTTAACTACTTCTTTGGTCTTGATGGCGTCAAGCTTGAACTCATCGAGAACTACAAGCTCGTTTGCCTGAACCTTTGAAGAAAGAGCGGACTTGAGAGCAAGTCTCTTAACCTTCTTGGGAAGTGAATAGCCGTAGTCGCGGGGCTTGGGGCCGAGAGCTATACCGCCGTGATACCACTGGGGAGCTCTTGTTGAACCCTGACGGGCACGGCCTGTACCCTTCTGTCTCCAGGGCTTCTTGCCGCCGCCGCTTACTTCGGCTCTTGTGAGGGTTGACTGAGTACCCTGACGCTGATTTGCAAGATAGTTGACAACTGCGGCGTGCATAACCGTCATGTTGGGCTCAATTGCGAAGATTGATTCGTTAAGCTCAAGCTCGGATACCTTTTCGCCTGCCATGTTGAATACGTCGATTTTAGGCATCTATTTTCCCTCCTTATGCTTTCTTTACGGCATCGGTGATAACAATGATACCGTTTCTGGCACCGGGAACGGCACCCTTAACTGCGATAAGATTGTTTTCAGCGTCTACCTTGACTACTTCGAGATTCTGAATTGTGACTCTCTCGGAACCTAAATGACCGGGCATTTTCTTTCCCTTGAATACACGGGAAGGATCGGAGCACGCACCCATTGAACCCTGATGTCTTGCGACGGGGCCGGTACCGTGTGACTCAACGAGTCTGCCGAAGTTCCATCTTTTGATTGCACCGGCATAGCCTTTACCTTTGCCTGTGCCGCAAACGTCAACTTTGTCGCCTGCCGCGAAAACGTCTGCCTTGAAAATGTCGCCTACATTAACGGAAGCGCAATCATCGAACCTGAATTCTCTGAGTACCTTCTTTGCGGCAACATCCGCTTTTTTGAAGTGGCCCGCCATGGGCTTGTTTACACGGCTGACCTTCATGTCGCCGTAGCCGAGCTGAACTGCTTCGTAGCCGTCCTTCTCGATTGTCTTTTTCTGGACTGCGGCACAGGGACCGACTTCAAGTACCGTTACGGGAACAACGTTTCCGTTCTCGGTGAAGATCTGGGTCATGCCGATTTTCTTGCCGATAAGACCTTTTTTCATTGCTTAATTCCTCCTGTCAGATTATTGGTTGACCTTTGTCAACTTGACCTGCGACGGATTACATCATTTTGATTTCGATGTCTACGCCGGCGGGAAGCTCAAGATTTGTCAGAGCGTCAGCGGTCTTGGCTGAGGGTCTGATGATATCAATGAGTCTTTTGTGTGTACGCTGTTCAAACTGTTCTCTGGAATCTTTGTACTTGTGAACAGCACGAAGGATAGTAACAACTTCCTTCTCTGTGGGAAGCGGTACGGGACCCGAAACCTGGGCACCTGTACGCTTGGCGGCTTCGACTATTCTTTCGGCCGCTTTGTCTACGAGAGTGTGATCGTAGCCCTTCAGTCTGATTCTGATTTTTTCCTTAACTGCCATTGGTACGCCTCCTTGAAGATTGGGCGGGCTGTCTGAATGAAAATTTTCACACGGCGCCGGGTTATTCGCACCGTTCATTTTTAAAATCCGGAACCCGCAAGATATTCCGGACAAAACGAGAAGAAAATTTTCGCCGCAGCAGTACATGACAGGGACGCGGTTAAGGTTCGGCTCCTGTCCTGCGTACGGTTTACTTCGCCCGGTTTTAAATCGGACATACTCCGCGGAAATTATCTGCGTCTAAGCGCAGTCACCTCCCGCATCATCGCATATCAAGCCTGATACAGACGGGCACACTACGCCCTCTGTTCAAGCACCCGTATAATATAACATAACATTCGGCGGATTGCAACACTTTTTTCAAAAAAGTTTGGAGAAAATGCCGAATTTTTCGCCGTTTTTCGTCATATCGTCACATTGCGGATTTTAGAACGGCCTTTGCCCTCAAAAAGT
>CAVFUV010000024.1:0-16193 GCA_963625735.1 bacterium | reverse complement strand
TCGTAACTGTTAGTTTTTTACGAACTTTATTTGTCCAAAAAACTTGACAGGTTCAATGCATTCTGTAAACCCAAAATAAAAAGAATAACAACAAAATTCCATGCTTCACGCATATTATGCACTCGTATGCGAAGCCAATTCCACACTCCACACTATGCAAATTTTATGTTTCGCCCTGCAAAAACAAATCCGTTACGCGTAACTCCTCACTGTGATATAGGAAACACAAGTTTCCCCATATGCTGATAATCTATAAGCTTAACATCCTTGCAGTCCTTTGA
This sequence comes from bacterium, assembly GCA_963625735.1. Lineage (GTDB taxonomy): Bacteria > Bacillota > Clostridia > Oscillospirales > Acutalibacteraceae > RUG806. The sequence goes on along the minus strand of CAVFUV010000024.1, from coordinate 15,912 downwards.
CGAATCGTAGTCGAAGAAGTCGGTTACATCGGGGTTGAGCCAAAGTGTGGGCGCGGGCAGAGAGCCGTTTTCGTCAAAGCGTCTTATCTGCTCCTTTATGGGGTCAATCTGATTTACGTATATATGCGCGTCCTTTATGCTCCAGTCGATTGTGCCGGGAGTAAGTCCGCAGGTTTTCGCTATCATCGAGAGCAGAACGGCATACTGCGTCACATTAAACGGAAGTCCCAGAGGCACATCACAGCTTCTCTGATGAACCCACAGATTAAGGCATCCGTCCGTAATATCCCATTCAGTACTCCACACGCACGAGGGCAGAACCGCTGTATCAAGATAATCATTCTGCCACAGCGACATAATCATACGCCTGTCCTCGGGGTTGTTTCTGATTTTGTCAATAAGAGTCTGAGTGAGCGAGAATTTTCTGACAATCCAGCCGTATGCCGTACCTATTGTGTGCGCCCACTCCTTGCCGAAGTTTTTGTGTACCTCGGTTTTTACGAGATTTCCGTTTTCATCGGGGAGCATCTGAGTAGCGTTCCAGAAGCCGTTTTCGTCAATCTCCCATTCATCCCATATGTGAACATTGCGTTCCTGCAGCCAGCGGACATCGTTTGACTGTGCCTGATAGAACCACAGCATTTCAAGCACCGCCTGACGGATAAACAGCTGTTTTGTCGTGAGTATGGGGAACTCCTCACGCAGGTCAAAATGAAAATACGCCTGCGGTACTTTCACGGAGTCCGTGCCGGTACGGTTGTGGACACGTGTCCCCTCACTTAATATTCGCTTGCACAGCGACAGATACATTTCGTCCCATTTTGCCATAATCGAGCCACCTTTAGTTATATGGTATATATTATAACATTTGGGGAGGGATAGTCAAGTGGCGAGCGAAGCGAGCCGTCGTGAGTGTTTTTACAAACAGGCGAACCGAGCGTGACTTTTCCGCAACCTGCTCCCTGCTGACTTTTTTTGCGTCTTGCGAAGCCCGGCCCCCGACCCCCGGCCCCCGGCCTCTTCCATTGCTAATTGCCGACTGCCAATTGCCAATTAAAAAAGCGTCCCGCCACCCGACAGAACACTTTGTTATGATTTTTTGTTAAGCTGGCTTTTGGAGCAGTAACTCCACACTCCACTCTCCACACTCCACATTACATTAAGCTCCGGTCTTCGCATTACGCAAAGCACGGTATTCAGCTCGTTATATTTGGCCGGCTTCTTTAAGCCACTCCACCGTATCCTTCAGCGACTCTTCAAGCGATCTCGGGCTGTATCCCAGATCCTTTGCCGCATGCTCATAAGAGAAATTGCAGTTCGAGCAGAGCTTTCTCACGGCGTAGCGTGTGAAAATCGGCGTTTTGTCCGCAAGCTTATAATACACTTCCATTGCGGGAGCGGCGGCATCTATAATACCCTTGCCGAGCTTGATTTTCGGCGGCTTGTTGCCGCAGACCTTCGCGAGTGTCGTTATAAAATCGTCAACCGTGCAAGCCTTGCCGCACAGAATGTATACTTCACCGGCCTTGGCCTTGTCGCCTGCCGCGATTGTACCCTTTGCGACATCACGAACGTCAACAAAGTTGTATCCGCCGAATGTCATTGTAATCGGGAATTTGCCCGTTGAGAACATTCTTATCATACTGCCGACACTTGAAACCTTGAAGTCATACGGGCCCATGCACGCACTCGGCTGGCATACGACCGTTTCAAGTCCGTCAACGCCGTTATTGTCAAGCACAAGCTGTGTTGCCCATGCCTTTGTCTTGCCGTATGTGCCCTCGACCGTTTCGGGAGAATATGAATAAATCTCCGTCATTTCCTCGTTTCCGGGGAGCGGCGGATACGTATCGACACTGCTCATATAGACAAGTCTCTTTACGCCGCACTCCTTGCACGCCTTTATGACGTTTACAGTGCCGTTGACGTTTACGCTGTAAACACGGCCCTCGTGTCCGGGCTTTATCTCAACAAATCCCGCAACATGATAAACAGTATCACAGCCCTCAAATGCCGCTACGAGTGAATTGTAATCGGTAATGTCACCCTTTACCTTTTCGCACCTGAGATCACCGAAATAACCGGGGTCTTTTCTGATTAAAATTCTGACATCTCTGTCATCGTAGTTCTGCAGCTCCTTAAGAATTGCAAAGCCGACGTGTCCTGTTGCGCCTGTAAGACAGACTTTTCTCTTTTCCATAGGTTTTTCCTCCAAACCGTCAATCTGATTGACTGTAACAGATTTTTTATATGAATTTGCGAAATTACTTTTTATAAACCGCCGTCGGTGTCAGTGTGCACCGAGGGTTGGCAAGCTCGTTTAACGTATCGCCGATCTTTTCGACAATCGACTCGATTTTGCTCTTTTTCTTCTTCGGAATCGGCAGACGGTGAACTGCTGTCGCCGCAACACGACCGGTGTGCCTTACTATCTCTCTCACTTCATCCGGGACACCCTTCATTACCTCGCCGCCGTCAAAAACGGACAGGAACACAGGCAATATATAACCTAAAAGATTATCATTCTTTATGTTCGCCGTCATGCTCTTGGGGTATCCGACACCCGGCACAAGCGTATTTATTATGTGCGCCGCTCTGCCGACCTTTACATTCGTCAGGAAATTGACGCCTTTTTTTATAAGCTTATACTGCTTATCATTGGGGCTGAACTTAATCCCCATCGCGCCCAGCCTGTCGACAAATTCCTTTTTGCCCTTCAACGCGCCGTTTAATATGTTCGTGACAATATTTGTCGCGTGTTCGGCAAAATATTCTCTGCCGTAAATTCTGCCGTTGTATGTAAATTCGTTTATATACTCATTTGTGATTTTAACCGTACCGCTTTCGGTATCAATATCGGCATATGTTATCGCCGCCGGATAACCGCACAGCGCGGACAGATTAAACTGAGTTATCTTATTCCCTTTCGGTGACACATGCTCTGTCGCTCTCATCATGTGCGAGTGACCGACAAACAGCAGGCTTATGCCGCAGTCCGCCATAATATCCGCAATTTTTTCTCCGTCTGAAATACGCTGAGATGAATTTACAAGCGGAGAAATACACGGCAGTGCAAGATGATGCTCGGCGGCTATTATTATATCCCCGGCATTTTTCGCCTTCTCGGCCTCGGTTTTCACCCATGTGATATGCTCATCCGAATAACCCGACTTGCCGTTTACGCCGTCGCAGTCATCGTTTATCATCATAAGCCGCACACCGGGTGCGACAGAAAACACTCGGGAGAAAAATCCGATTTTCGTCTTAAACGAAGAAATCTCTTTTTCTTTTCCGAACGGCAGATACATTTCGTTCAGCTTTTCTTTGCCGGCCGTCTCAACATCGTTATATACGTTTTCGCCGTCATAGCGTCTCGGGTTATTATCCGAGCACCAGTCATGCGTTGAAGTTATGGGATAAACGGGAACGCTTTCGTTAAGTGCCGTCAGCTTTTCGACAATTTCCGAGTGCGAGCACATTTCGCCGTCATTTGTCACGTCGCCAACAACAGCGACCGCCGCGGCTCCGCTTTTCTTTATAAGCTCAAACGCCGCATCCGTAACGGCAGACGACTCCGCCAGACATTTCTGATCCGAGCCCGAACGCAGCTCATACGCCCTGCCCGAAACACCCAGAGAGGAAGAATATAAATGTATATCCGCGACGAACGCTATTCTTGCTGACATTCTGCTTCCTCCGTTCAGGTTTTGTTAGTTATATGTTAGATAATATCAAACAATTTATTACAAGTCAATGAATATAATAAAATTTCTATAAATATTATTGTATTTTCCGCATAATGTCAATTTGACAACACGGGGAATTTGGAGTATTATTAAAATGACTTTTTTATACCTTTATTTCTTTATCCAAGCCGAACAGACTATACGCTTCACAGAGTGGAGTGTGGAGAGTGGAGTGTGGAGTTGACTTCGCGAAAAAAGCGAAGCTATTTAATCCAAGATACGCAGCATCTTCCGACATCGCAGTTCTCAGTTATATGGTTAATGATAATGTCGGAAAACGCTTTGCGTTTTGATTTATAAAGCTCCGCCGGCGATTAGATTATCATAAGACGGTGGTCTTTATATCAGCGAAGCCAAACTCCACACTCCACACTCCAAATTCCACACTCAGAGCACACAGCTCCTTGCTCCTTGCTAACTTATTTTTTTATCCTCCCCGAAAGGACCCTGCCCTATGTCTCTCCTCTTCAACGCATTTGATATAATATGGAAAAACACCGACAAGTCCGACGCAAAAAGAATCGCGTCCCTTGTGCCGCCCGAAAATATCACAAGTCTTACGGATATTCCGTATCTTAACGACAACAATCCTCATCACCTTATGAACATTCACTACCCGAAGGACGCTTTGACCGCCCTGCCCGTCATAATCGACATTCACGGCGGCGGATGGATGTACGGCGACAAGGACTTAAACGGCATATACTGTCAATATCTCGCCTCCCGCGGATTTATTGTAATCACCATGAGCTACCGTCTTGTGCCCGAGGTTACCATCAAAGGGCAGGTGCGTGATATTTTCGCTTCATTCAAAAAGATAAAGACGATGCTCCCGTCACTGCCGTCAGACCCCGACAGAATTTATCTCACGGGTGACTCCGCCGGCGGTCAGCTTGCCGCATATGCCGCCGCAATTTCGCAGAACAATATGCTGGCGGACGGCTTCGGTGTAAAAAATGTATTTAATTTTGAGAAGCTTATTCTCACGTCCCCCGTCGCCTACGCGAACGAAAAGGGCCCTGTGGGACTTTATAACCGCATGATGTGGGGACAGAAGCCCTCATTTTCTCCGCTCCCCAAAACGGGTCTTGACATTTCCGACCTGCTCGACAGAGTGGAGGCATACCCCGACACGCTTTTAATCACATCAAGCGGCGATTTTGTCGCGAGAAAACAGACACACCGCCTGCACGATGACCTTACAGCAAGAGGATTTTCAAGCACCATACTCGACTATCCACCGCAAAACGGCAAACCGCTTATGCATGTTTTCGCAATCCTCGAACCCAATTCCGACGCCGGGCGTGACTGCATAGAAAAAACCGTAAACTTTATCGAAAACAAAGGAGAAGCGGAATGAAAAACCGCACACTTTGCGTTCTGCTCATTCTGACAATGCTGTTTGCACTCTGTTCCTGCGGCGAAAAATCCGAAAGCTATCCCCTTTCGGTCAACGGCACCGGAATAAACAGCGAAATATTCACTTACTACCTTGACGAAGCGTTCAACTCCGACGACGGCGGCACGACACGTGACGAGAGAATAAACTACGCCACCAATATGTGCATACGCTATGTGGCTCTCAACTCCACCGTAAAACAGATGGAGCTTGAGCTTACCCCCGCCGAAAAGGCCAACTGCTCCGACGAGTCAAACGCCCTGTGGGAAATTTACCGTACGCACTACGAAAAACTGGGTGTCGGAAAAGAAACATTTATAAAGCTGCGTCTGTCAGATGCCTATCGGGAAAAGCTGAGGCTCTATCTCTATGACAAGGACGGCACTTCACCCATTTCGGACGATGCGTTAAAATCATACTTCTATGAAAACTATGTCGCAGTAAAAGTAATAAGCGGCTATCTCTATACATATGATGTCTACGGCAACGAGTCGGCATATACGGACGAAGAAAAGCAGGAGATAGAAAAGACCTACACAGAGGCCTGCTCCAAGATAAACAACGGACTGACAATCGACTTTATCTATCCGTCACTCTCCGCCTCCGACGACTCCGCCTCCGACACGCTCAATACGGAAGTAGTAACCGAGTCAACGCCGTATTACCCGGCGGGATTTTACGAAAAAGCACGCTCGCTCGATGTCGGCAAGGCAGGCGTATTCGTGTTTGATGACTATATTTATCTTGTATACCGTGAGAATATCTTAGGGGATTCGTCATTGCTTGACGACTACCGCTCCGAGTGTCTTACGGCTGTCAGCGAAGCTCCGCTTAAGACCGAGATTGACCGCATGTGCAACGCCTATAAATCCGTAAGAAACACCGACGAAGTAAATAAATGTTATTCCGTCACAGAGGAGGTTTTCAGCAGTGAAAAATAACAACGAGACAATAAACAGCATTCTTTCACGCCGCACAGTCAGAAGCTATGACGACACACCCCTGACACCGTCCGAAATCATGACAATACTCGACTGCGCCATGTGGGCACCGAGTGCGAGAAACTCACAGCACTGTTTCGTCAGAACAATCACGAAAAAAGAGACACTTGAAGAGCTTAACAAGGATTTCAAGGAAACTGTCGGATGGGACACGCCCGCTTATACAAGATGGGATGTCAACCCTGTATATCAGACTGCACCCGCGCTTTTTCTTATTTTCGCGGATGAATATGACCCCATGAACGCCGGCATAATGGTCGAAAATATGGCAATCGCCGCCGAAGGGCTGGGGCTTAACTCCTGCATAATCGGCTCGCTCGGCATGATGTTCAAAAACAGCACTTATATGACAAATAAGTGGCGTGAAAAACTGAATATTCACTCTGACGCCGAATTTATGATATCAATCGCCGTCGGTCACGGCAACGAAAAAACCGAGCCGAAACCGAGACAGAAGGAGAGATTTTTCTAATCCCACCCACGGAACTCCCCGGACATTGCAAACTGTCCGCATCCGCCGGCAACAATGTGAAGGCAATGCTCAGTGTGGAGTGTGGAGTGTGAAGAGTGGAGTCTACGCGCAGTGTGGCGAGTGGGTTGGCTTCGCAAAAGGCGAAGCTTATAATCCAAGGCACGCAGTGCCTTCCGACACCGGCCACTGACCACTGGATACTGGATACTATTTTTCCTTGCTAATTATCCGCCGGTAAAAAAACCATCAACTAAAAAAAGTTAAAAAGAGAGGAAAAAATATATGAGCACCTTCAATATGTATGTAATCACCGACACCCACTACTTCGCTTCCGAGCTTGGCTGTTCGGGCGAAGCATATGACCGCTTTATGGATTTCGAGCAGAAATGCTTTGCCGAAACTCAGGCGATAAACGAAGCCGCCTTCGAGTGGCTCGGGAACGCCAAAGACGCCGACACCGTTTTAATTGCCGGCGACCTGTCATTTAACGGCGAAAGAAAAAGCCACGAGCAGTTTCTGAAGCTCCTCAAAAAACTCAAAGACAGCGGCAAGCGTATTCTTGTAATCACCGCCGGGCACGACTACGGTGACAATTCATTCGCTTTTAAGGGCAACGAAAGGCTCTCGGTCGAGGGCACACCCCGTGAAGAGCTTTTCGATATGTATTATGACTACGGTTTTTCGGACGCTTTAAGCGTTGACCGTGAGTCGCTGTCATATGTAACACAGCTGACCGACGGCGTGCGTCTCCTGGCGCTTAACTGCGACGGCAACGGTGCCTGCCCCAACACATTCCCCGCCCGTGAAATAGAATGGATTCTCCGCCAGACAAAAAAGGCTCGTGAAGACTCTCAGACAATGATTGCGATGACCCACTATCCGCTTATCCCCGGTTCTCCCGTTCTGGGGCATATCGGCAACGCCGTTATGAACAACGCCGAAAATATTGTAAATCTTCTCGCGTCCGAAGGCGTGCATCTCTGCTTTACGGGTCATATGCACAACCAGTCCGTAAAAAGCCGCGTGACTCCGTCGGGCGACATTTTCCGGGACGTATGCACAGGCTCGCTTATAGGCTGCCCCGCTTCAATGCGTTACGTGACCATTACGGACGCGCACAAAATCGATATAAAAACTCTGCCGACTCCCGATTTCAAATGGGATTTCAAGGGGATGACACAGGAAGAGTATTTCCAGAATCAGTTTGACATGATGATAAACTCCATGCTTGACTGCATGACAGGCGACACCGACCGGCTCTGCGGCAAAATCGGTCTACCTAAGGGCAAGGCTATGGGCAAGGTGCTCAACGCCGTCGGCAAGAAGATAGACAACGCGACTCTTGCCTCTGTCTGCCGTCTGTTTCACATTTACTGCCCCGGCACAATAGCGGATGAGCATCTGAGAACCCTCCTCACCGAAATTGTCCGCAACATTTTTGTCGGAGATCAGCCGTATGTTCCGGGTACTCCCGAATATGATGTAATTATGGGTGTCGTTGACAGACTTCGCCCGGTTCTTGCTCCCGTCGAAAAGATAATGTCCAAAAAGAGCGGCAAAAAGGTTGACCTTCGCCACAGTGTGGAAGTAACCGTCGGCAACAGCGGCATGTCCGATTATAACTGCTCATTTGAAATCTGATTATAGCGTTTCCATGAAAAAATCCCGCAAAAAACTTATAATAGCGCTTGTGTCTGCGGCACTCATCGTTGCCGTGGGCATAGGTGTGTTTTTGCTTCATGAGCAAATCTATGACCGATTTTTCGCACCCGAAATTGAATTGAAGCTGCTCTCGTCCCCCGAAAGTCAGACTGTCGAAAAAGGCTATTCCGCCGTTTTTGAAGTCAGGGCGCAGGGCAACGGGCTAAAATATTCATGGGAATACACCGCCGAAAACGGCACGACCACGCCCATCAAGGGCAGCATAGGCGACACGCTGACCCTGGCTGTCGATATGTCGATGAACGGCAACGTTTACCGCTGTACCGTGACCGACCGAAACGGCAAAACGGTCACAAGCGATAACGCGACTCTGACCGTATCCGAAGACCATACCTTCGGCGAAGAGATGATAACGAAGGCAAACTCCTGCCTTGATGACGGAGAAGTGACATATGTCTGCACATCGTGCGGCTTCAAAAAAACCGAGGTCCTGCCTGCGACCGGGCATACTTTCACCGAAAGCATAACCTACACCGGCAAACGCCGTTTTCTGTGCTCCGTATGCAACTATTCATTCGAAACGGACGCGAAGGACAAGACTTCCCTCGATGAGGCTCTCGCAAAAATCCCGGATTATCTCGACGAATACTATGAGGGAACAGGCGTAAAGACACTGCAGTCAATCCGAGAGAAACTGGAATCAAAGGTCTACGGCGTAAAGCAGTATGATCTTCTGTCACAGAAGGAAACCGACAGCTACGCCGAAAAGATAAACATCGCGCTCCAAACGCTATCAATAAAGAAAACCGGCGGATTTGTTCTGTATTTTGCGACGGATGAAAACGGGCGTGCCGATATGGGAGCGGCAAGCGGCAGCAGTGCCGTTTATGACAATCTGAATGTCGGTCTGACCCAAAACGAAGACTATACAACGGACACCAAAAAGCCCGCATATACTCTCACTCTGCCAAACGGTGACGGGCTGTTCTCGGTTGACGGAAACTCCGTTCTGCTCCTCCCGTGTGCAGATGACCCGACCATGCTTCGCACCGCACTCTATTATGAATGTGCAAAGACAATCGGCATAAGCGAAGCACCAAGCTATGACATAGCCGATGTCTATATAGACGGCGAATATATCGGGGCTTATCTTGTAAGGGAAACACCGTACGAGAAATCATCGGACACAGCTGAGCTTTCAAAAAAACTGTGGGAGGCCATTAACAATCAAAATCTCAATACCGTTGACACCGTGCGTTTTTCACGTTTTGTTCTGCTGTCATATATTTTCGGACTGCCGACCTCAACGGATATAACCGCCCTGCTTTATGAGGACGACGGAAAAATAAGCATACATATTCCCGTGGTCTATGATACGCTTTTGCCGTCACAGAACATTCCCGATGTCAGCGAAAGCATAAAAAAAAGCGATGTATTTTCGTCACTTTTAAACAATTCCGATTTTGCGTCACTCCTTAAACCGCTGTTTGAAAAATACAGCTCAAGTCTTTATTCGCTCTGCAGATCCGCCGATTTTTCAGCATCAAAAACGACCGTCGAGGCCGTAACGGAAGAAACAACCGTTCCGATTTCCGAAAACGAAGAAACAACAACCGCCACGCCACTCACGACAGAAGAAACACACTGCACACTCTATTCCATAAAAGAAAAATACGGCGATGCCATCGAACGAAATTTCTCCGAAGGCAAAATAACCTACTCCGACACATTCAAATCAATCGAAGCCAAAGAAACCCTTGACGAAAATCTGTCCTTTCTGGCATCGGCGTACGAACGACGCCTCTCAGCCGCAGACTCCTATGTTAACAGTTAGCAAGGAGAAAGGAGCAAGGAGCAATGGTAAGGAGTGGCCGGTATACGGTGGCCGGTGACCAAAAAAACCGCTAATGCGTTTTGGATTATATTGCTCCGCGAAATATAAAACCAACCGCAAATATTCAGCTTTCAACTTTGCGAAGCTATATAAATCCAAGACACGCAGTGTCTTCCGACACTGCTCCTTGCTCCTTGCTCCTTGCTCCTTGCTCCTTGCTCCTTTCTCCTTGCTCCTTACTCCTTGCTCCTTGCTCCTTTCTCCTTACTCCTTGCTCCTTGCTCCTTGCTCCTTGCCCGCTTTTATTCATTTCAGTAAGTATTTTTTTGAAAATTTCAATTCCGTCTTGCATATTTATTCATTCCATGGTAAAATAATGTAATTATATTTCATCTCTCATCAAAGGGGAATAATTTATGGACAGTGAAAAAATTCAGCTCCTTATAGCCATGGTCAGCTACATGCTTATCGTTATAGGCATCGGCGTATTTTTTGCAAGACGTTCTCACGCAAACTCCGAGAACTACTTTTTAGGCGGCCGTTCGCTTGGTCCGTGGGTTGCGGCAATGAGTGCGGAAGCGTCCGACATGAGCGGCTGGCTTCTTATGGGTCTGCCCGGTGTCGCCTACTGGTGCGGCATTGCGGATGCGGCATGGACTGCAATCGGTCTTGCCGTCGGCACGTACATAAACTGGCTTATCGTGTCAAAAAGACTGCGCGCGTACTCAATTGTTTCCGGTGACGCCATTACAGTCCCGGACTTCTTAAGCAACCGCTTCCACGAGAAGAAAAAGGTCATCCTCGGAATCGCGGCTGTATTCATTCTCATATTCTTTACCGTATATGCGGCAAGCTGCTTTGTAACATGCGGCAAGCTGTTCTCGGGTCTGTTCGGATATTCATATCACTCAATGATGATAGTCGGCGCGGCGTTTGTTCTGCTCTATACTATCCTCGGCGGATTTCTGGCTGAGAGCGCATCGGACTTCATGCAGGCTGTCGTTATGATTATAGCCCTGGTCGGCGTGCTTGTATGCGGCGTTGTTCATGCCGGCGGCTTCGGTGCGGTTATAGAGAATGCCAAAGCAATCCCCGGTTATCTCACACTTATCGAGCAGGCGACACCCGTTGTAGATGAAGCCGGTGTTCAGCTGTCGTCAAACGGTTCTCCCCTCTTCGGTGAAGCTTCAAGCTACGGCTTCATTACCATTCTCTCAACTCTATCTTGGGGGCTCGGATACTTCGGAATGCCTCAGGTGCTTCTTCGTTTTATGGCCATCAGAAAGAGCAGCGAGCTTAAGAGATCACGCAGAATCGCAACCGTATGGGTTCTCATTTCTCTCACCTGTGCCGTGTTTATCGGTGTTCTCGGCAGATATCTGCTCGGCACGGACACGGCCCTCGCGACACAGAGCGGCGCCGAAAACGTTTTCGCAAACCTTGCTAAGCTTTTGTTCCATCCCATTCTTGCCGGCGTTGTAATGGCAGGCATACTGGCGGCGACAATCAGCTCCTCGGACTCCTATCTTCTCATTGCGGCATCCGCCGTGTCAAAGAACCTGTTTGAGGGCATCATCAAGAAAAACGCCACCGACAAGCAGGTCATGCGTGTTTCGAGAATCATGCTCGTTGTTATTACAATTATCGGTATGGCAATCGCATGGGACGACGACAGTGTCATTTTCGATATAGTTTCATTTGCGTGGTCGGGCTTCGGCGCGACATTCGGACCGATTATGCTGTTCTCGCTTTTCTGGAAGCGTACAAACAGACCGGGCGCTATCGCCGGCATGGTTTCAGGTGGCGTGATGGTCTTTGTATGGAAGCTCCTCTTAAAGCCCCTCGGCGGCATCTTCGGCATCTATGAGCTTATGCCCGCTTTCATCATCTCATCAATCTTTATCGTTGTCGTATCTCTCCTCACCGAAAAGCCCTCAAAAGAGCTCGAGGACGAATTTGACAAGGCAAAGAATTACGTTGAATAATATTTAATTCTTATAGTCACACACCCCCGACAGAGCCGTCCGTCGAGGGTGTTTTTTTGTCTTTTCTCGAATTCAATTGTATTTTCACAAAATATGAGCGAATAATCTTAACTTTTTCACAAAAGATGAGCGAATAATCTCGACATTTTCACAAAACATGAGCGAATGCTATTTTTCATCCTCCTCAAGTGCCTCGATTATGTCTTTAAGCTCGTCACTGACGGACTGCTCTTTTACAAGCAACGCACGGCGTTCGTTGAGGGCAATGTACATTTTTTCGCGTTTTTCGCCATCAAGGTCATAGAAGAGATTAATCACGGTATTTTTCGTTATAGCTCTTAGTGCTTCCGCATTTTTCACAGCTGTCTGCGGGCGTGTCACGCTCCTCACCGCACGACGGACAGACATAATATATGTATGATTCCGTTTCTGTTTCACACTCGCCGTTTCCGCAATTCGGACAGGTGCGGCAGTAATACGCAGACTCCGAAGAACAGGACGAACAGACATATATTATATTTCCGTCGTAAAATTCGGCAACATCTGTTTCGCGGATTTTGGGATTTACAAGAATCGCGCTGATTCTGCCGCCGAAATCTATATTCGTCTCGGAGATATTGTCAAGTGCATTGTCGAATCCCGACAGAATATGACAGACTGTTTTTGTAAGCGTGTCCGTGCCGTCGGTCTTCAGACTGCTCTCCCACACGGTAAAAGTATGTGTGTTTTTAAGAGCGGGGGAATTGTTTTCGGCATTTTCAATTGCGTCTTTCAGAGTTCTGACGGCGGAAGATATGCCGGTCGGAATGTCAATAACGCCTGCTTCATTCTCGGCGGGAGGATACGCACCCTCCATCGCCAGCACGCTTGACAGTCCCCATGAAATTGAAAACAAGTACCGCCGCGGAACACCCCGCACCGACAAACGACACGCCGGCAATTATCTTCTGCATTTTCTTAATGCTGAGAAAACAGAGTATTGTCAGAAACAATATAAGCACGGCGAAAACCGCCGGCACACAGTAAGCGAAAATCGCAGACCGCAAAAGCGAAAAACCCCTGCCGAGCAGCTCGGAAGAGGTCATTGTGTTTATATAATTAAAAACGCCGTTCGTGAAAATCGAATAAAGCCCCAACGCACCGAAGCTGACACTGTCGGTGCAAAACGGCAGAGTTATGGCAGCCGTCCCGCTCGGGATAAGCAGGCTTAAAAGCGGCAGAAGGCACACAGCAAGACGGATTATCTGCATCCGTCCGCCGATTAATGCCGCCTTAACACGTGCGAATCTGACCTTGACAACGGAATGCGTCAGCTCCGCCTGCTTTGCCTCACGCAGAAAATTTTCTTCAAAATCGACATAACGCATATTTACGCCGCACTTCGGGCAGAACTGACTTATGTTATACATATGCAGATGATATCCGCACTTCGGGCACTTCGCCATGTTATCTCCTCGCTCTCAAAATTATCTCGGGAATATTTTAGCATAATACATAGAATATTGCAAGACACGGAGAAGATTTTGTGGAGAATACCGCAAAGGCGACAGACCGAACAGTATTTCATCGCCGATTAATTTCCGAGTTTATCAATAGCCTTTTTCAGTTCCTCAATATTTTTATCGGTCTCCTTACGCATCGTTTCACACGCACTCTCGAAAATTTTAATTATTTGCTCCGTGAACAAGCTTTCGGCTCGCATAAACGCGACCTCGTCTCGGATTTTCTCGCGTATATATCGCGGACTCTCGGTCTTGTTGTTCTTTAACTATCTTATGACTGTTTCATTTAATATTATAATAAGTACTCTGCTATGCCGTCAACAGCCCGAAAAGGCCATCTTTTTCCGAAAAAACTCGCAAATATTTGCGATAAAAGAAGAATCCCCGAAAATAATCCGAGGATAAATAAAAGTATTCGGCAAACAGGAAGCGGCAAAAAAAACTTTGCCGACTGTTACAGCACAAACGCCGAAATGAGCGAGCAGAGCTGTTTTATATCTACACGCTCTCTGAAATCAAACTGCAGGCGGTTGCCGTCGTTGAAAACAAGAATAAGCTCGCTGTCAATGTCGAGAAGTCCGGCTGTCTCGACACCGAAATACTGCACCTTGGAGTAGGGATACGAAAAGTACGCGACCTTTTTGCCGGTAACCCCCTGTACATTTACGACAAATACACGCTTGTTCGTGAAAATGACCTGATCACGCACAGTCTTAAAGCACTGTACAAGCTGTTCGCCGTCCACCATGAAGCCGGCGACCTCAGGGCGGACCTGTGAAAATGACATTTCCTTAAGATTCAGAAGATTGGAATCACCTAAAATTCCGGATGAAATATTTGACATACCATATCTCCTCCTTTATTTTGCAACATTATTAATGGGCTTGCCCTCACAAAAAGCCTTTACATTGTCGTTTGTAACCGACAGCAAACGTTTGCGTGCCTCAAGCGGCGCCCATGCGATATGGGGAGTAATCCATACATTTTTCGCTTTAAGAAGCGGATTGTCGACTTTGGGCGGTTCAACGGACAGAACGTCAATTCCCGCACCGGCAAGGTATCCGCCGTTCAATGCGTCGGCGACTGCCTGTTCGTCAAGCTCCTGTCCGCGTGAAGTGTTGATAAGGAATGCGTTCTTTTTCATCTTTGACAGAAAGTCTTTATTGACAAGCCTGTCGGTATCGGGCGTCAGCGGACAGTGAATTGTAATGAAATCACACACGGGGAGCATCTCATCAAGCGAAACAAACTTTACATCGGCTTCGGCGTACTTTTCGGGATGTGCGGTTTTGACAAGAACATTCATACCGAAAGCCTTCGCAATTTCGGCAACACGTCTGCCTATTCTGCCGTAGCCTATAATGCCGATATTCTTGCCGGCAAGCTCACACAGAGGCTGTTTTATAAAGCTGAAATCGGGGCATGCGGTCCACTCGCCGTTATGTACGGCATCGGAGTGACATCCCACACGGTTGGCAAACTCCAATATAAAAGCGAATGTCGCCTGCGCAACGGAATCGGTTGAATACGCCGGCACATTTGAAACGACAACACCGTGCTTTTTCGCGGCGTCAATATCCACAATGTTAAAGCCCGTCGCAAGAACGGAAATAAGCTTCAGATTGGGGAGATTGTCAAACATCTCGGCTGTTATATTTGTCTTGTTCAGAAGAATAATATCGGCGTCCTTCGCACGTGTCACAACCTCCTCGGGTGAGGTGCGGTCATAAACAGTCACACTGCCGTATGCGTTAAGAAAATCCCACGACAGATCACCGGGGTTCGCGGCAAAAGCGTCTAAAATTACAATATTCATAAAAATGCTCCTTTCGGATTTTACTAAACAATCTTAACATAAATATCGACTGATTGCAATTCTCTTTAAAAGCAAAACAGCCGACCTGCCGAATGCTTTGTTTGGGATGAATCCTTCGGCACCTCTCGGACGACTGTTTTATCGGGGAATTGGAATATATGATAACAGGGAAAACGAATTAACTACGCTTATGCGACGTAGCCGCTGCTGCGCACACGTGCGGATGAGGCGGCGGAGGGCTTTAATGCCTTCATAAAGGTTTTGCCGCGGCTTGCACGGTTTTTCGAAAACTTGGTGCGGACGGACTTTTTGAAATTCGCAAAAAACTTATCCTCCCATTTAACAAGACGCCTGTTGTTGAAAATCGCCCAGGTCGCAAAAACTGCCGTAATAATGTATGCTGAAATTAAAATATAAATTGCTGACATGACAAATCACCTTTTCGATTGTTTGTTCGACCGACGCGAACATTTGTTTTGTTTACAAGTAGAGTAT
>CAVFUV010000023.1:0-16214 GCA_963625735.1 bacterium | reverse complement strand
GAAGTGACCTATATTGAAAATCGAATTGAAGAATATATCGGTCACATATGACTGCAAGGACGGCGAAAAGGCGGCGGCAATTCTAAGAAAAGAGCTTCTCACACGTTCGGTTTCGTTAAGCATCATAAAAAATGATGAACACTCCTTTTCTATTTCATTCCGCGAAGATACCGACCTTAAAAAGGATGAATTTGCCGTCAGACTCGGTGACACTTCCCTTCTGTTTTACGCACATGGCATAAGGGGCTTTATTTACGGCATCGGGCTGTTTCTCAGAAAAACGGTCTATGAATACGGGCGTGCTTTTCTCATAAAGGATATATCGGGTGTGTATTCTCCGCAAAAACGGATAAGAGGGCATCAGATGGGTTACAGACCGCTCTCGAACACCTATGATGCGTGGAGTATTGACGACTACAAGAAAGAATATCTGAACATAATGTATTTCGGTGCGAACACCGTTGAGCATATCCCGGCGGAGTATGACCGAGAGAATGAAAAAAACGAGATAATGAAATACACGCCAAACGAGCTGTTAAAAGCGGCGTCTGAGGCGGCGGATGATATTGACCTTGATGTGTCGCTGTGGATTCCCAATAAAGAGAAGAATTTTGACACGGCACTCGGATACAGAAAAAAGGTTTTCGAAGAAACAAAGAGAATTGATGCGGTGTTTGTGCCCGGTGCGGACCCCGGAAATCTTGAAGCAAAAGAGCTTCTTGAAAGGTGTTCGGCATTCAAAAGTGAACTTATGAAAACTCACCCCGACGCCGGACTTTGGGTGTCGGCACAGGCTCCGAGAAATATCGAAAACTGGGGCGACGATTTTATCACGGAGATAAATTCCGGCAAATACAACATTGACGGCGTTATAACGGGTCCCAATCACGCTTTTACGATTGAAGATCTCAGAAAACGGCTCTCCGGAAAATATCCGATAAGATTTTATCCGGATATTACGCACAATCTGCGTTGTGAGCATCCCGTGCATTTTGACAGAGATGACTGGAGCCGTTCTTTGGCGGCGGCAAACGGGCGTGAATCGATTAACCCGAGACCGAATGAATATAAATATCTGCACAGGTTAAACTCCCCTTACACCGTGGGCTCGGTCACGTATTCGGAGGGAGTAAACGACGACATTAACAAAGCCGTGTGGTGCAGTCTTGAATGGAACGCCGACAGCGAAATACGGGATATAATCGAGGACTACGCAAGACTGTTTTTCTACGGCTGTGATATTACACTTCTGACAGATGCGATTTCGGGACTTGAGCTCAACTGGGAAGGCTCGCCCGAGAACAATACGCAGATAGAAAACACTCTGCGGCTGCTGCAGAACGCACTTAGAAAGAACAATAATCTTTATTACAATTGGCGTTTTTTATCTCTGCTTATAAGAGCCGAGACGGATGCGTATGTAAGACGGCGTGTTATTTTTGAAAACGGATTATTAAGCGATGCCGAGGGACTTATAAAAAGAGGCAATATAAAAGATGCCGAGCAAATTTTATCGACTGAGTACCCCGAGGAGATAACAAAGCTTCGCGCAGATATTGACCGACACGCAATCGAACTTTTTGACTCAATAGGCATTCAGCTCGGCACAAAGACGCTTCACGCCGACGGGTGGGAACGCGGCGCGATTCTTGACATTATCGACAACCCCGTAACAAATCGGCAGTGGCTTCTTGATAAGCTCAATGTTGCGAAAACGATGTCGAATGAAGCGGCAGATAAATTTCTGTGCGAATGTATTAACGCCGACAAGGTCGAGCCCGATGAATTTTATTTTTCCCTTGCAAAAGACGGTCTTAAGGCTTTGGGCATAAAACAGAACGGCGAATTCTATATAGACACGCTTGCCGACTGTCCCGACAGAAACAACGGTACATTGCCCGTTCGTCTTTTTAAGCTGTATGACCATTATTCGTTCAGGCTTAAAACGGCGGGGCTAAAATGTGACACCGATTACGTGCTTATGATTTCCTATGAAACAGGGAGCTTTGACGACAGACAGCATCTTGTCATAAAGGCGAACGGCACAGTGATTTTTTCGGGCAAGCCGACAGACGGAGAAGTCAACGAATATTATACAGAAAATATGCTGCCGAGCGGATTTACGGCGATTATGTACACCGTTCCGGCGGACACGATAAATAACGGTTGTCTGTTTCTTGAGCTGAATGAGAGCTATAAGGGAATAGTGTTCGGGGAACTCAGGATAACAAAACACGGTTACAAAGAGGACTGATATGAGAATGAAAAAAGGCTTTATAATTTCAGGTCTGATTGCCGCCGCAGGCACAGCGGGCGTTCTTACCGCAAAAGACAAAATAAAAAAGACTATGGCGGACGACACAAAAAAGCGTGAGTTTATCGACAAGAGCAACGATCTTGTTCAGAAGATAGTCGGGCATTTTTCGGATAAGGTGCCGGATGACACTATCCCCTATCTTAACAGATACGATTCCGATAATTTTCTTGAGGGCAGCGGATATTTTCTGACAGAGCCGGATAAAAACGCCAAATGGAAACTGGGTTTTGCCAAGCACAGCATTATCCCGGACAGCGTAAACGGCGACCTGTATATCGGCGGTTATCTTGCCTATCCGCCAAATAAAGTAACGGGCATAATAAACAATCAGCTGATTCGTGCGGTTGCGGTTGACGACAACAGCGGCAGAGGCATAAACGTATTTGCCGTTATCGACTGCATAGGCATTTCGAATACGGATATAAAGCATATCCGCTCGCTTCTTAAAAAAGAAATCGAGGAATACAATATTGTTTCGATAAACATAAGTGCCACACACTGCCACTCGGGTATTGACACGCAGGGCATGTGGGGCAGTATTACACAGGCCATAAAAGTCAACAAGAAGGCGTTAAACGAAGGCAAACCCGAAGACACCGTGTCGGGCAGAAACAAGGAATTCATGGAATATCTGTTCCTTACAGCCGCCGATACGATAAGAGAAGCCATTAAAAATATGACCGTCGGCAAGCTTGAATTCAAGCTTCTTGACGCCACGGATTTTGTTCGTGACAAGCGTCCGCCGTATGTGGTTGACGACAAGCTGACGGTAATGAAATTTACCCCCTCGACAAAGGGCAAATCGACTTTGGCCGTATTTCTGGCGGCGCACCCGACGTGCTACGGCGACAAGCAGAGAGAGGTCAGTGCCGACTACCCGTATTATCTTTGCGATGAGCTTGAAAACGGCGGATACAATTCAATGTTCTTCCAGGGGGCGGAAGCCGCAGTGGCGACCGAGCGAGGTTCAAAGAATGTTCCCGAGGGACTTTCTCGCCACAAGGGAATTGAAGCGTACGGCAGAGTTATAGGCAAGTATGTTTTGGACGGAATAAAGAGCGATATGACACTGATTGAGCCGATGCTTAATGTGTCGCTGGTTGAAGCGTTTGTGCCGTCCGACAACAAGATATTGGAGCTTGCCGCCAAGATGCGTCTTGTCAACAATGCCACAACGAAGGTCACAATGGACGACGAGCGTGACAGCAAGAACTACGATTTATATTTCGGCACTGAAGTCGGCTATGTCGAGTTCGGCAAAACGCTAAGGTTCGCGCTTATCCCCGGGGAGCTCTGCCCGGAGCTTCTAGTCGGCGGCGAGTATAACAAAGACGACGCCTATTGGGGCAAGGACTGGAAATATCCGCCCATGAGACAGAAGGTCGACGGTCATCTTACCGTGATAGGGCTTTGCAACGACGCGATAGGCTATATTGTGCCCGATAACGATTTCGGCAGTATGTTCGCAAAGGACCACTACGAAGAAGCCGTATCGGCAGGCGGACGCACGGCATCAAACATAGTCGGAGCTTTTTTCAGAGCCGTTGACAACGGGAACAAAAGCAGAATAACGGGTTCTCAGATAATTTCCGAGAACAAATAACATATACACAGGAGCATTTTTTATAATGGACACAAATCCGGTTACCGCCGTTATTGTCGGCGGAGGACACAGGGCATTTATTTATGCCGATTACTCACTTAAAAATCCCGACAAGCTTAAAATTGTCGGAATTGCGGACCCGAACCGTGAACGCTGTATAGCCGCCGCAAAAAGGTACGGCTTTGACGAAACACAGTGTTACTCCTCCGCCGAGGAGCTTGCAAAACAGCCGAAACTTGCGGATACCGTAATAAACGGCACAATGGACAATCAGCACTTTGAAACAGCTCTGCC
Source organism: bacterium (assembly GCA_963625735.1). Lineage (GTDB taxonomy): Bacteria > Bacillota > Clostridia > Oscillospirales > Acutalibacteraceae > RUG806. The sequence continues at coordinate 12,000 of CAVFUV010000023.1, read as the reverse complement.
GCTTCTCAAAAAGGGCTATGATATGCTTCTCGAAAAGCCCTTTGTCTGCTCAAAGGAAGAAATGAAGCAGCTCTTAAAAGTTGTAAGAGAGCATAACAACAAAGTCATGGTGTGCCATGTTTTAAGATATACGCCGTTTTATATAGGCATAAAAAACAGAATTCTGGTCGGTGACATTGGCGATATAATAAACATTCAGACAGTCGAAAATGTAAGCTATCATCACCTGTCCACTTCTTATGTCAGAGGCAAGTGGGCAAATTCCGACAAATGCAAGACAAGCATGCTTCTTGCCAAAAGCTGTCATGATATAGACATAATGATGTGGCTTATGCAGCCGACAAAACCGAAAATCGTGTCTTCATTCGGCGGCAGATTCCAGTTTAAGCCCGAAAACGCACCGAAGGACGCCGGCACAAGATGCCTTGCGGACTGCCCCTATGTTGACACATGCAGATATTCGGCAAAGGCTATGTATCTCGGGCACCCCGAGAGATGGGCATTCTATGCGTGGACGGAGTTTGAGGGCAGAACGGACGTAACCGACGAAGAACGCGTAAACTCACTCAGGACCACAAACCCCTACGGCAGATGCATATATAAGTGCGACAACAATGTTGTTGATCATCAGTCGGTGCTTGTGGAATTTGAAAGCGGAGCTACCGGCACGCACAACATGATCGGCGGCACGGCATCCTCCGGCAGAACAATTCATATAACAGGCACAAAGGGTGAAATTATCGGCAACTTCGAAAAAGAAAAATTCACCGTTTCTCACATAAAGAATGACTGCGAGGACGGTTATTGGAACGAGGAAATCGATGTAAACGCCGGTGAAGAGGGTCACGGCGGCGGAGATGAAGCTCTTATCGCGGACTTTGTAAGCTTCATAAAGACAGGCAAAGAGTCGGTTTCATGCACTTCAATATATAACTCGGTTGCGGGACACCTGACCGTATTTTTGGCGGACAAATCGAGAGAGGAAGACGGCATGCCGCAGACCTGCGATTTTTCAGAATATTAATAACGAAAGAGAATGATACAAAAAATGATAATCGAGGATATGACAACCATACGAAACTACAAGCATCTTCTTGATTACAATGTCGAAAACAATCCCGACATACACTATATGGAATACAAAACTCCCGACGGAATTGCGGTTAAGACTTACCGTGATCTGCAGAGGGATGCAGACGCGTTCTGCCTTATGGCACGTGACAGAGGCTTAAAGCATGTTCATATGGCGCTGGTCGGCCCCGCGTCTTATGAGTGGACGGTCGCGTTTTTGGGCATTACAAATTCATCAAATGCCGCTGTTCCGCTCTCCCCTACCGAGACGGACGACATGAACGAGAAGCTTGTGGATTTTGCCGACTGCGAGGCGTTTCTGTATGACAAAAAGCATGAGCCGCTCGCAAAGTCGATAAAGAAAAATATACCCTCGGTTAAGTTCTTTGTATCGCTCGACAACACGGCGGACAAATCCTTTGCCGTTAATATATGCGACATTTTCACGCAGTACAAAGGGGAATATAACGAAGAGCCGGCATCCGATGAGCTGTGCGCCATTATGTTCACTTCCGGCACTACGGGCTTTCCAAAGGGCGTAATGCTCACGCACAAAAACTTTATCTATACCGGCACAAGTGTTCACAAGACCTGTCCGTTGCCGAGAATGCTGGGAGTTTTGCCGCTTCATCACGCGTTCGGCCTTACGGGCAACGTTACAAAAACGCTTGTAAACGCCAGAACACTGTGCCTTAACGATTCACTTCAGAATGCCGCCGCCGATCTTAAGCTCTTTAAGCCGAACGGCATTCTGGCTGTGCCGCAGATTGTGCATTATCTTATGCGTCAGGCTCTTAAATACGCCGACGAACGCAAGGACATTATGAGCGAGCCCGAAGCGGTGCAGGAATTTTTCGGCGGTCAGATGATAGACATAATAAGCGGCGGTGCTCCTCTTGAAGCGGCTATAAACGCACGATATAACAAGACGGGCATACTTGTATTAAACGGCTACGGCATGACGGAGTGCGCGCCGATTATCGCCAATAACGCCAACGGCTGTACCCGTCACGGTTCGGTCGGCAAGCCCATTCCGTGTATGGATATTTCTTTTGACAACGGCGAAATTCTGCTTAAAGGACCCAATGTCATGAAGGGGTATTACAATAATCCCGAAGCGACAAAAGAGGTTTTCACGGATGACGGCTGGTTCAGAACCGGGGATTTAGGTCACCTTGACAGCGACGGATTTCTTTATATCACGGGCAGATGCAAAAATCTTATTCTGCTCGATAACGGCGAAAACGTATCCGCAGAATTTCTTGAAGAGAAGCTCTATGATGAGCCGCTTGTCAAGGAGTGCGTCTGCTTTGAAGACAGCGGTGCCATATACGCCGAAATATTCCCCGATAAGGCATACGCCGAGAAAAACGGCATAGCGGATATAAAAGCGGAGATGCCGTCACTTCTGGCGAGGGTAAATTCCCGTCTTGCGGCTTTTCAGCATATCTCCGGCTGGATTCTGCGTGACATTCCGCTTGAGAGAACCGCTTCCAAGAAAATTAAAAGAGGCATTTATCACGCGCAGAAGGAAGACAAGAATATTGTTCCCCCCAAGACCAGAACCGAGCGTAAGGTGTTTAACGCCGTCAGGGAGCTTCTGCAGATTGACACCTTAAGCATGACAGACAGCTTCTTTACGATAGGCGGAGACAGTCTTAACGCCGTGGAGCTTGCGTTGACACTTAACATCAAGCCGCAGGTTATATACAACGAAAATTCGCTGTTATCATTAAGCCGTGCGATTGACGCAGAGCAGAAGATAAATTCAAAGCGAATTGAAAATATAAACGAGATAATAAAAAATACTTCAAATTCCGAAAAATCCGAAGAGTATAAATGTGCTCTGATAACCGGCGCGACCGGATTTTTGGGCATTCACATTTTAAGAGAGCTTACAATTCGCAATATAAAGATATACGCACTTGTAAGGGATGAGAACAAGCTTAAAAAACAGGCATCATATTATTTTGATGACTTTGATTTTTCGAATATTACACCTGTTAAGGGTGATATAACAAAAGAAAAACTGGGGCTTGACGACGATACATATAAAAGCCTCACAAGAGAAGTCGATGTTGTTTTTCATGTGGCGGCAGATGTTCACCATGCAGGCGATTATCAGGAGCTTAAAAAGACAAATGTCACGGGCACCGAAAATGTCATTGCGTTCTGTCTTGACGCAGACGCCGTCATGCAGCACACTTCAACCGTCAGCGTACACGGTGCGGCAACGGTTATAGAAGAAACCGAAAAGGCCGTATTTGACGAGAATATACTTAATATCGGTCAGCATTTTTCGGACAATGTCTATATCCATTCAAAATACCGTGCGGAAGAAAAGGTTATCACAGCGAGAGAAAAAGGACTTAAAGCCAATATTTACAGAATAGGCAATCTTACATGGCGTGCGTCCGACGGCAAATTCCAGATAAATTCAGAGGACAACGGTTTTATTCACCGTCTGAGAGCCATTATAAAGCTCGGTGTATATCATGAAAATTCGTCGAAGTATCCGATGGATCTAACCCCCGTTGACGAGTGCGCGGATGCGTATGTGCGTCTTGCGTTCTCCGATGAGACAAACAGGATTTATCATATGTTCAATCAGAATTATCTTGATACACAGGATTTGTTCAGGTATCTGAATCTTCCCTGCCGCTACACGTCGGGTGCTGAAATGATTGAGCTTGCGTACGCCAACAGATATGACAGAGATATTAAAGTATATCTGTTCTATCTTGTTATTTCAGGTCGTTCGTCCGAAGTCAGAATGATAAATGACGAGACAGTCGACAAGCTTAAAACACTGGGCTTTAACTGGAGTGTACCCGACACTCGCTATCTTACCGTTTCACCGAACGGCGGCAGGGGTGCGTGCCTTGATTTTGAGCCGTTCAGGCTTCAGAAGGTGCGTGAGCACGGCGGCACACTGACACCCATTCAGAAAATTACGCTGTCGCTGGTTGAGGACTCAAAGCCCGTTGAGCCGACGGTCATTCGAGGTGCGGGGTCACTTGCGAAAATCAGGGATGTCCTCAGAGAGCATAATATAAATAATCCGCTGTTTATAACGGTCAGCTTCAAGATTGACGCACTCGAAAAGCTTCTTGATACATTCGAAAAAAGACCTCCCGTATTTACGGACATAAAAGCCGAACCGACCGTGACCGACACCGACAACGCCCTTAAAGCGTATATAGATAATGACTGCGACGGAATTGTGGCAGTAGGCGGCGGCTCGGTGCTTGACACGGCTAAAATAACGTCCCTGAGAGCGACAAACAGAAATGCTTTTCTTGAGGATATAGGCAGACTTGATTCCGACTGCAACAAGGGCGTATTTCTTGCGGCAGTCCCGACAACCGCCGGCACGGGGTCGGAGGTTACGCTGTACGCCGTTGCGCTTGAAGAAGACAAGAACAAGAAAAAGCCGTTTATGAGCGACAAATATCTGCCCGAGGTTATCGTGCTTGACCCGTCACTTACGCTTACAATGCCGAAAGCGGGCACGGCATTTACCGGAATTGACGCATTAAGCCACGCGGTCGAGAGTGCGTTAAGCCTCTACTCCCCATATTTTGCGGACGATCTGCAGAAGTCATATGAAGCAATAAAGCTTGTATTTGACAATCTTGTCACTGCCGTAAATGAGCCAGATAATATCACGGCAAGGGCGAATATGCAGGAAGCGTCATTCCTTGCGGGACTTTCATTCAGAAGAATAAGCACCGGATATATACATGCCGTTGCGCACCGCCTGGGTGAATTTTATCACACGCCGCACGGTCTTGCGATTGCCGCTGTGTTTACCCCGATTTTAAGAGCGTATCTGCCCGACGGTGTCGGAGCTATGGCACAGCTTGCGAAATGCGCGGGCGTTTATGTCGACGGCAAGGACGATATGTACAACGCGACAAAATTTATCGAAGCGGTCGACCGACTTATCGCGGACACCGGAATAAACATTCACTCAATTCCGTTTGATAAAAACGATTCGTTTGAAATAGCCAGAAAAGCCGGCGAGGAAGCAAAGGCCGTAGGCTACCCCAGACCCTTCACAGACGAAAAATTAAGAGAAATAATCGAAGCGATTTTTGGAGAATAAACATGAATTTGCTTGTTATAGACGGCAACAGCATAATAAACAGAGCCTTTTACGGCATAAAGATACTAAACGCGCGTGACGGTCATTTCACAAACGCAATACACGGGTTTATGTCAACGTTCCTAAATCTTTTAGACGAGACAAAGGCTGACGGTGTCGCGGTGGCGTTTGACGTTCACGAGCCGACATTCCGTCATAAGATGTATGACGGGTACAAAGCGGGCCGCAGACCCATGCCGCCCGAGCTTTTTGAACAGATGGAGCCGCTCAAAGATATTTTAAGAGCGTACGGCTGTCATATTGTCGAGTGTCCGGGGTATGAAGCCGATGACATTTTAGGTACGCTTGCCGCTTCGTGCAAAAACAGCGACAGATGCTGTATCGCAACGGGCGACAGAGATTCTCTGCAGCTTATAAGCGACAACACGGCGGTTTATCTCACCGTTACAAAAATGGGCAAGACCGTAACGACAAAATACACAAAAGAAGTTCTGTTTGAAGAATACGGACTTACTCCCGAAGAGATGATTGAGCTTAAGGCTCTTCAGGGGGACACGTCCGACAAAATCCCCGGTGTGCCCGGTATAGGTCCCAAAACGGCGATTGAGCTTATAAAGAATTATAAATCGATTGACAATATCTATGAAAATATCGACACGATAAAGGTCACGCCGACCGTGAGAAACAAGCTTGCAACAGGCAAAGACAGTGCCTATTTCAGTAAGACCTTGGGCACTATAAGCCGCAGTGCCCCCATTGACACGGAAATTGAGCACTATAAACTTAACGCACGTGACGACAATAAGCTTCTGGAGCTGCTGTCTTATCATGAGCTGTTTAAGATTATATCAAAAATAGGGCTGTCCGCCGACACTATTTCAAAAAGTGCGGTTAAGAGTGCAAAAATCGAAACGATAGATATAAAAGAAAACGACACCGCCGTTTTCGAAGATATATGTAATCAGAAAAGAAACGCACTGCATATAGCTTTTGAGGGCGACGACATAAAACGCATTTATCTTACAGGTGATACAAAAGCCGTTTGCTTTACGGAAGAATATTTCTGCGCGGATCTTTTTGCGAAAAGCGAAATACTGTCGAAGATATTCGAAAGTCCTGCCGAAACGGTTGTTGTGGACGCAAAAAGCATATACGCATTCCGCTTAAGACAGTTAAAAAAGCTGCCCGAAAAGGATTTATCCGACATAAGTCTTGCGGCGTATCTGTTAGACCCGAACGCTTCGTCATACGGTGTAGGGCCGCTCTCGATGTCGTATAAAATTCCCGAACCGGAAAATATTGCCGACGACGAAAACAAAGAGGATACAAAAACCGCGCTTCTTATGCTGCCGCTTTATAACAGGCTATATTCGGGACTTGAGAGCAACAGGCAGGTTGACATTTACAGAAAAATCGAACTGCCGCTTGCCCGTGTTCTTGCCGAAATGGAAAAAGAGGGCATTGCGGTTATTCCCGATGACATAAAAAGCTACGGCGAAGTGCTTGAAGCGAAAGCGCAGGAGCTTACCGAAAAAATTTACACTCTTGCGGGCGAGAAGTTTAATATAAATTCGCCTAAACAGCTGGGCGTTGTTCTTTTTGAAAAGCTGGGTATTCCGTGCAAGAAAAAGACAAAGACGGGTTATTCCACAAATGCCGATGTTCTCGGAGAGCTGGCGGAGGACTACCCCATTGTGTCGTGCGTGTTGGAGTATCGCACGTTCGCAAAGCTTAAAAGCACATACTGCGACGGACTGTTAAAATCCATTGCCGATGACGGCAGAATACACTGCTCGTTCAATCAGACCGAGACGAGAACGGGGCGGCTGTCTTCCGCAGAGCCGAATTTGCAGAATATTCCCGTTCGCACACCCATCGGAAAAGAATTTCGAAAATTTTTCACGGCAAAAGACGGCTTTGTAATAGTTGACGCCGACTATTCGCAGATTGAACTCAGAGTTCTTGCGGCACTGTCACACGACAAAAACATGACGGATGCGTTTAACAGTGACGGAGATATACATACGCTCACGGCTTCAAAGGTATTCGGTATTCCGGTTGAGGAAGTAACCCCCGCACTTCGTTCCAAGGCAAAGGCGGTAAACTTCGGAATCGTCTACGGCATCGGCGGATTTTCGCTGTCAAAGGATATTCACTCCACAAGAGCAGAGGCCGAAAGCTTTATAAATTCATATCTCGCACTGTATTCATCGGTTGACGAGTACATGAAAAACTGCATAGAGAGTGCAAAGACAAACGGCTATGCCGAGACACTGTTCAGCCGCAGACGCTATCTGCCCGAGCTAGTGTCATCCAACAGATCTGTCAGAATGTTCGGCGAGAGAGTTGCTCGCAATATGCCCATTCAGGGTACGGCGGCGGATATTATAAAAATCGCCATGATTAAAGTGAGCGAGCGTCTTAAAAAGGAACTGCCCGAAGCCGCTCTTATAATGCAGGTGCATGACGAGCTTATGGTTGAAGCCCCCGAAGAAAAAGCCGAAAAAGCCGCCGAGATATTAAAGTCCGAAATGGAAAACGCCGCCGAGCTTTCTGTTAAACTTAAAGCGGATGTCGGTATCGGCAAGACATGGTACGAGGCCAAAAACTGATTTATGAGTGATTTTGTCATTTGCGATGCCGAACACAATGACGGCAAACGAATAGCTGAGCTTGAAAAAATGTATTTTTCGGAGCCGTGGAGCGAAAAAAGCGTTGTGGACGAAATAAACGCCGAAAACTCGATTTTTCTTGCGTGCAGAAATACCGAAAATATTGTTTTGGGCTATGTCAGCGGCAGAAATAACTGCGGCGAGTTTTATATAAACAACATAGCCGTTGACGAAAATTACCGCAAAAACGGTTTGGGTCACCTGCTTATGAGCGAGATTATAAGCCGTGCGAAAAATTCCGACTGTCTTTTTCTGACGCTTGAGGTGCGTGCGTCAAACACAGCCGCCTGCCGGCTTTATGAAAAATGCGGTATGCGGAAAGTCGGGGTACGCAGGAATTTTTACAGACATCCGACAGAGGATGCCGTGCTATATACTGTTTATTTTAACAAAACGGAGAATATACAATGAACATTCTTTCAATAGAATCATCGTGTGACGACACGGGTGCCGCCGTCGTAAAGGACGGACGGGAGGTTTTGTCTTCCGTTATAGCGTCACAGGTCGAAGAACACGTTTTATACGGCGGAGTTGTGCCCGAAATCGCGTCACGCCGTCACTGCGAGTCAATATCGCATGTCGTGAGAAAAGCTTTGGCGGATGCCGATATGACAATGGATGACATTGATGCCGTTGCGGTGACATACGCTCCGGGGCTTATAGGAGCGCTTCTGGTCGGCGTGAATTTTGCCAAAGGGCTGGCGTATTCCGCGAACAAACCGCTTATCGCCGTGCATCACCTAAGAAGTCATATCGCATCAAACTATATTACACATAAAGAACTGAAACCGCCGTTTCTGGCACTTGTCGTATCGGGCGGTCACACGCATCTTGTGAATGTCAGGGATTATACCGATTATGAAGTAATAGGCAGAACAAGGGACGATGCCGCAGGTGAAGCAATGGACAAGGCGGCACGTGTAATGGGACTGCCCTACCCCGGCGGACTCAATATGGATAAAGCGTGCAAAGGCGGCGACAGAAAGGCGTATACCTTCCCCGCACCGAAAGTGCAGGACAATGAATTTGATTTCAGCTTTTCGGGGCTTAAGACCTCGATTATAAATCTTGTGCATAACTTAGAGCAGAAGGGCGAAACGGTTGATGTAGTGAACATCGGCGCTTCATATATGCACACGGTTGTCACCTGCCTTTGCGACAGAACAAAAAGAGCCGTCATTGCGAATAACAGCCCGGCGGTTGTTGTCGCCGGAGGCGTATCGGCAAACAGCATATTAAGAGAAGAAATGGCGAAGTGCTGCAAAAAGCTGAAAGTGCCGCTCTTCTTCCCCGAACTTAAATATTGCGGAGACAATGCGGCAATGGTCGGCGCACAGGCGTATTATGAATATCTTGCCGGGAATATTGCGGATATGGAATTAAACGCCACCGCATCTCTTGATATAGACAAATCGTAAACATTTCAAACAAGAGTTGACATTGCACCCAAACGGAAATAAAATAGAAAAGATAAAGCTTATATAACAAGGTGAACAAAATGTACGAAATAGACAGGCTTCTTGACACGGTAAAAAGAATTCATTTTATAGGAATAGGCGGTGCCGGAATGTGCCCCTTAGCGGAAATTCTCCACTCTAAGGGATATCTTCTTTCGGGGTCCGACAACAACGAAACAGACACACTCGCAAGAATAAGAAAACTGGGCATTCCCGTTGTATTGGGGCAGAAGGCCGAAAATATAGGCGACGCCGAAATGGTTGTGTTTACGGCGGCACTGCTCCCCGATAACCCCGAGCTTGTTGCGGCAAAGCAGAGCGGTGTGCCGACATTTGAGCGTTCAAAGCTCTTCGGAGCAATTACAAGAAAGTTCGGCAACTGCATAGGCGTATGCGGCACTCACGGAAAGACCACAACAACTTCCCTGCTCACCCAGATGCTTTTGCAGTCCGGCATTGACACAGCGGCTGTTATAGGCGGCAAATTACCTCTCATAAACGCCAACGGCAAGACGGGCACGGCGGATCTGCTTGTGTGTGAAGCGTGTGAATTTGCCAACACATTTCTTGATTTAAGCCCCAGTGTGGCGGTTATACTCAACATAGATGCCGATCATCTTGAGTTTTTCAAGACCATGGACAATCTGATAGCGTCCTTTACAAAATTCGCTTCAATGGCCCGTGATGTGGTTATATACAACGGTGACGACGAAAAGACCTGCCGTGCAGTTAAGGCGTCAACCGCAAAAAAGACAATTACATTCGGTTTTTCGGACAAAAACGACTGGTACGCCGAAAATATCGGTTACCGCAGAGGTGCGTTCCCGTATTTTGATATTATGCATAACGGCGTATGTGTCGGTCATGTGGAGCTTAATATCCCGGGCGAACACAATGTGCTTAACGCTCTCGCCGCTTTTGCCGCAGCGGATTACGCAGGTGCGGATCTCACAAAATGCATTGAGTCCGCAAAGAGCTTCGGCGGTGCGGGCAGACGCTTTGAGATATTGGGCGAATTTAACGATATTACAATTGTCGATGATTATGCCCATCACCCGGCAGAACTTAAGGTAACGCTCACAGCCGCCAAAAAGATGGAATATGAAAGAGTCTGGGCGGTATTTCAGCCGTTTACATTCTCTCGTACATATATGCTCCTTGACGACTTCGCAGATGTGCTTCAGATAGCCGACAAGGTTGTGCTGACCGAGATAATGGGCTCGCGTGAAGTCAACACATATGACATACACACCTCTCAGCTTGCCGAAAAAATCCCGGGTTCGGTGCATTTTGAGTCGTTTGACACGATAGCACAGTATCTGTATGAAAACCTGAAGCCGCACGATCTTGTTATCACCCTCGGATGCGGGGATGTATATAAGATTGCGAAAAAGCTGATTAAAAAGTATGAGGATGCAGGAATAGAAAGACAGAGATAATGCATAATGTATAATGCATAATTTTTGTTGACACTGCGTGTCTTAGATTATAAAGCTTCGCAATGATATAAATTAGTCTGATAAAAACAAACCGCCTTCGAGAGGATATCCCGAGGGCGGCTTTTTAATAAGTAAATCAAAATGACAATGTCAAAACTGTGCCATTTCAACTTTTACCAGTGCTTTGCTCCGCATGAGCAGTACTGCTTGATTTTGAAGAGTTTATTGAAGAAGTTGAAAATCTTCCAAAAGAATTTAACAAACTTGCTCTTGTTGTGGCACATATGAGTGCATTTTCCGGATGAACCGTGGTCTATCTCTTCGCCGCAGTTGTCGCAGGTATTGTCATTATCGGAATCAACATGACCGAGAGCATCGATAGACGATTTTACAACATCGCCGCAGAGAGTGCAGGTTCTCTGTTTAATTCCCTTATCGGTGCATGTGGGCGGAGTAATTGTAACAAAATCGCTGTATTTATGACCGACGGGGTTAGTGTAATCGCTGTTGTATGTATCGCCGCATTTTGTACATGTATACTTCGTGTATCCCTTTCCGGTGCAGGTCGGCGCTATAACAACAGATTTATAGCTGTGTCCGGTAGCGAGTTTTTCGCTGTAAGTTGTGTAGTCACAGCGTGTGCAGGTTTCATAAGCGTCATAGCCGATTGAAGTGCAGGAAGGGGCTTTGGCCGTGTGGCTGACAATATTGTGACCGAGTGCGTTTATGTATGTGTCGATGTAGCTGTCACCGCAAACGGAACAAGTATGGGTTGTATAGCCTTTTTCTGTGCATTTGGGCGCTATAACAACGGAATTGTAATCGTGACCGAGTGCGTCAATTTCTTCGGTATATGAAGCCGTGCAGCCGGTTCTTGTGCAGGTAAAGGTCTTTACACCTTTTTCTGTGCAGGTAGGTTCAACCGTTATGACACCGTCATCATACGCGTGACCGAGTGCCGATTTTTCGGAGTAGGTTGTGTAGCTGCAGCGTGTGCAGGTTTCATATGCATCATAGCCTTTTTCGGTGCAGGTCGGGGCTTTCGCGTCATGATTGACAATGTCGTGGCCGAGTGCGTCAATTTCTTCGGTATATGAAGCCGTGCAGCCGGTTCTTGTGCAGGTAAAGGTCTTTACACCTTTTTCTGTGCAGGTAGGTTCAACCGTTATGACACCGTCATCATACGCGTGACCGAGTGCCGATTTTTCGGAGTAGGTTGTGTAGCTGCAGCGTGTGCAGGTTTCATATGCATC
>CAVFUV010000022.1:0-16372 GCA_963625735.1 bacterium | reverse complement strand
ACTGCCGGATTGACGGCAAAAAAAACCGCTCATCGGGGTGACTCGGTGGGCGGTTTTTGAAATAACCCCACTCTTTAAACTCCACTCTCCACACTTAGTGGGCGAAACAACTTCAATCCTATAAAAAATTGTGCAACGTTTTTGTCTCCCATGTTGATTACTGCTTCCCGATATGTTAAACTTAATTTATAATCGAATTACCCGGGAGGGCAGTATATGGACGAGCAGTTAAACAACCGTCAGATTATGGTAATAGGTCACCGCAACCCCGACACGGACTCCGTATGCTCGGCGATTGCGTATGCCAACCTCAAAAACAAAATCTCCGACAGGGAATATGTCCCTGCCAGAGCCGGTGAAATAAATCAGGAAACCGAGTTTGTGCTCGACCGATTCAATGTGCCGCTCCCTCGACGTGTGCTTAATGTCTATGCCCAGGTTCGGGATATGGATATCCGCCCGGTTGAAGGCGTCAGCGGTGATATGACCCTTCGAAAAGCATGGGAGACCATACGTGATAATAACATAACGTCTCTGCCCATTACCCGTCCCGACAATACGCTTGAGGGGCTTATCACATTGCAGGATATCGCCCTTGCCAACATGGATAAAATGGATGTATATTCCTTAGGTCAGGCGGGTACGAAGATATCAAGCATAATTGCGACACTTAAGGGTACTCTTGTTGTCGGCGACCCCGATAAATGCATCACAAAGGGCAAAATCGTAGTCGGTGCGGGCAGTCCCGATGTGCTCGAAACGTCAATGGAGGACGGCGATATAGTAATTCTGGCGGACAGATACGACTCTCAGCTGTGTGCGGTTGAAATGAACGCATCGTGCATTATCGTCTGTCTTGCCCCGACGATTACAAAGACCATAACAAAGCTTGCGAGGGATCACGGGTGCGCGATAATCAGTACGCCGTATGATACATATACGACATCATGCCTTATAAATCACTCTATCCCCATTCGCCACTATATGAAAAAAGACCTGCTCAAGTTCAAGCTCACGACACCCGTTGAGAATGTCAAAAAGGTCATGGGACAGGTCAGATACAACTACTTCCCCGTGCTTGACGGCGACTCAAAATATGTCGGCGTAATATCCCGCAGAAACTTTCTTAATCTGCAGAGAAAACAGCTTGTCCTTGTCGACCATAACGAGAAAACACAGTGCGTCGACGGCATAGAGCAGGCCGAGGTGCTTGAAATTATCGACCATCACCGTGTGGGCAGTCTTGAAACGACGGGTCCGGTGTTTTTCAGAAATCAGCCTGTCGGATGCACGGCGACAATAATTTATGAGATGTACCGTGAAAATCGTATTGAAATCGAGCCGGATATGGCGGGCATTCTGTGCTGTGCTATTCTGTCCGATACACTGGCGTTCCGTTCGCCCACGTGCACAAAGCCCGATGAGGACGCCGCACACGCACTCGCGGATATTGCCGGTGTCGATATTGACACTATCGCCAACGAGATGTTTGAAGCAGGTGAAAACATAGCGAACAAGACGCCGGACGAGATTTTTCTGCAGGACTACAAGGTGTTTGTGCATGATGACATTCATTTCGGCGTTGGGCAGGGGAGCTATATGAATAAGGATACCCTTAACAGTGTCCGAGAGATTATAGAACCGCATCTGCAGTCCGTTTTGCAGAGAGAGAAGCTTGACATGGTTTTCTATCTTCTGACGAGCGTCACCGAAAACACAAGCCGTGTTATTTTCGCCGGGGATGAAGCCGGGGAAGTACTGCGGACGGCGTTTGACGTTGAACCGCAGGACGGCACTGTGGTGCTTGACGGCATTGTCTCACGCAAGAAGCAGTTTATTCCGGCGATGATAAACGCATTGCAGCAGATGAGGTAATTAAAAAGGGGCCGGGGACCGGGGGTCAGGGGCCGGGGACTAAGGAAGGCACGGAGTGCCTTGGATTTATAAGCTAGCGCAAAAGGTGGGCTTAATACAATCAGCAATGAGAATCAGCGGTCGGTTATCGCGGATGTTCTGTTGATTTTGGTTATAATGGGTTGTAACTGTGGCAGATAATTGCGTCGGATAAAAAAATAAAGGGCTGTGTACTTTTTTAGTAGGCAGTCCTTAATTTTTTTGTTATAAGTGAATTATACAAGTTCACTCGAAAAAGTGTGGCTATATCACAAAAGTTCGTACGAAAAAGTGTGGTGTGACAACAGAAGTTCGTACGAAGAAATGTAAGGTGGAACTATTTAAGAGAAAATTCGATTTTTTCTCCCGTTGAGGGATGGATGAATGCAAGACGGGTGCAGGTCAGTGCGAGGGCGGGGGCGTTGTCCGCCGCACCGTATTTGCCGTCGCCGACAAGAGGCATTTTGCGGGATGCGAACTGTACTCTTATCTGATGTGTTCTGCCGGTAACAAGCTTTATTTTTACGGTGGAAATTCTGCCGAGCGGTGTCTCCTGTGTGCTTAGTGTTTCGTAATTGAGAATCGCTTTTTTTACGCCTTTGCGTTCACGCTTAACTACATAAGATTTGTTCTTTTTGCTGTCCTTAAAAAGCAGATCCGTAAAAGTGCCGCTTTTTTCGGTCGGTTCGCCGTGGACCTTGGCGATATATTCTTTTTCGAACACGCCGTCGGTTATCTCTTTTGACAGAACCGCCGCCGAAGTTCTGTTTTTGGCGTACACGATAAGACCGTTTGTCTGCACGTCCAGACGGTGAACGGTATAAATTTCGGTATTAAGCTCCCTTGACAGAATATCCGGCAAACCGCTGTTGTCGTCGGTGTGCTGAGAGGATATGCCTGCGGGTTTGTCTGCGACAATGATGTCGGGGTCGGTGAAAAGGATGTTCATGGAGGCCTCCGAAAAACAATTAGCAATGAGAATGAGGGGGCAGTATCCAGGGGCCAGGGGCCAGTGGCCAGTATCCGGTGGTCGGTGACTAAGGAAGACACTGCGTGTCACATTATTAATGTAGAATGCAGAATGCATAATGCAGAATGTCGGAAGTCCTGCGGACTTGATTTATATAGCTTCGCAAGAGGACAGCTTTTTTGAACATTGTATGACTGCTTGCCAGACTTAAGCACAAGGCTTCGCGGGAGGTGGGCTTTTGGGTCGTTGCAGGGCGAATAAAATGAAGTCGCCTGACGGCTATGAAGTCGCTGTGCTATGAAGTCGCCTGACGGCTATGAAAAATGAGCTTCGCAGCTGCTCGCTTCGGCGGTACGCTTGTCGTCGGCATAGCCGCCTCCTCGCGTCTAAGCCTCCTCCTGCCCATGAACCCTATTCTACCTTTATTTACCCACAATTTCAACCCGAATTTTTGCTTCAGAAGCAAAATGTGTTATAGAAGTGTTGTAAATGTTAATATTTCGTTCACAATTAAAAATGTACTTGCAAATTAAGCATAAAAATGGTATAGTTAGTACACAAGGTACTGTACCCTGATACAAAATAATTCGAAAGAGGTGTGCGTAATGGACAACGAAGGCACAACACGTTATGGTACTACTCCCGATGATATAATGCAGGACATTATCGGTGGTTATAAGGGCTCTAAAGACACAGTCGAAGATGCAATCACCAATATTTCCAGCTGGTCAAACTGGTTCCTTAAGCTTATTGAAATTATCAAGAATTTCTTCGCACAGCTTAAAATCAGCAAATAATCGACCTGATTTCCGCAAACAACATGCAAATGTTTTTTGATTAAATTTTCACACGGAGGTGAATTTTACAATGGACGAGACCACAACCATGAACGTCAGCCCCGAATACGAAGAGGTTGCACATAAGATGGACAACTTCATCGCTTTCCTCAACAGAGTATTTGAAGTTTTCAAACAGCTTTTCGATGAGATTAAGTCCCTTTTCTCGGGAAATACCGAGGCTTAATCCACAGACTTTTGTTCTTGCAAAAGACAAAATGAGTCCGACGGTTAATTCTGTCGGGGGTTCTCATACAAATACGCTTTATGCAAAATAAACAAACCCGCGTTGCAAAATTATTGCAAAAAAGAAAAATTTCTTGTTGCGGTTGAAATTGTCCGCGGTTTATGTTAATATATTAATGCATTAAGCGTGAGTAAATTCTATAACAGAGGTGAAACAAAAATGTTCAATCTTGCAAGTGCTAATATCGGTGTAAAAGACAGCGACTACGGTTATATTGAGACTTTCATTCAATATCTTCGTGAGATCATTGAGATCATCATCAATCTTTTCAAGGGTATTCCCACAACAAAAGAGGATGAAACAACAACGGCTGCTGCAACCGAAAAGACAGAAGGCTAATCCTTCATCACTAATTTAAACAGATCTGTATTGAAAAGACGCCATACAAACCGGCGTCTTTTTCATTTTCCTAACGCAAAAAAACGGGAGACTGCCCACACGGACAGTCTCCCGAAAATTTTTATTCTAAAAAGCGTTTTTGATATAGTTCAGATGAGCCGTTACACCGTCCTTTTCGACGGTAACCTCGGCAATGTCGAAGCGGTATTCGCCGTCGTCGGGCGACAGGTCATTTTCGTTCATATATTCCGCGGCATTGGTTTTCAGCCGCTCCTGTTTATTGGGTGTCACAGCATCGGACGGAGGGAACATACCGCCCGCCGCACGGGTTTTAACTTCGACAAAGCACAGAATATCATCCGGAGAAAAAGCGATAATATCTGTCTCGCCTTCATAAGTTCTGTAATTTCTCGCAAGAACGGCATATCCCTGCGACTGCAGAAATTCCGCTGTCAGGTCCTCACCCTTTTTGCCTGTGAGAAGATGTTCGGCAAGCGGCATAAAATCTACTCCTTTGTTGTGTTGTGTCGAAGCCGCAGACAGTGAGTGCACACCACGCCAAGTTCCCAAATCTCACCTCTTACGTCAGCTTTAAAATCAAAGACACGCAGTGTCTTCCTTAGCTACTGAATACTGATCACTGAATACAGGCCACTATTTCATTGCTAATTGTATCGTTTCCCACAGCTCTTTTATCCCTTCCCCCGTCTCCGCCGAACACTCCATTACCGCCGCGGCACTCTTAAGCCTGCTGTCTGCGGCAAATTCGGCACGCTTCTTTTCGCGTTCCGTCTTTTTAAGCTTGTCGCACTTTGTCAGCACGCAGATATATTTGTAACCTGCATCGGACAGAAATCCGAGCATGGTTTCGTCATCTTTTGTCGGTGCGTGCCGCATATCAAGAAGCTGTATCACAAGGCGAATGTCACGCTGCTGTGCGAAATAACCTTCCATAAGCTCGCTCCAGCGTTCGATTTCGGCGGCGGAGCGTTTTGCGTAGCCGTAGCCCGGCAGATCCGCAAAGCGAATACCGTCAAGCGTAAAAAAGTTTATTGTCGTCGTCTTGCCCGGAACGGAGCTTACCCTCGCAAGCTTCTTTCTGTTGAACAGCTTGTTTATAAGAGAGCTTTTTCCGACATTCGATTTGCCCGCAAAAACAATCTCGGGCTTGTCAGACGCCGGCAGCTGTGACGACTTGCCGTATGACGCTTCAAATTGTATGTTGTTTATGTTCATATGAATCCTTTCATGCGGTTAAATTGGGGTAATGAGGGCACTCCGCCCGCCGGTACGGCAAAGCCCTGCAACACCCTGTAATCTCACCTCTTGCGAAGCTGTATAATCCAAAACGCCTCGGCGTTTTCCTTGTTCTCCGGCCCCCGGCCCCTGACTCCCGGCCCCTTTATAAGGGGGATAACTCCACACTATAAGCAACTGCTGATTCCTTATTCCCCTTTAGCCTGTCCTCAGTATAAAACCCGGTTTATAACTTCCTCCGCATACTTAACCGGAACAAACTCAACATGTGCTTTTACCGTGTCGTCAACCTCTTCAAGATCGGGCTCGTTCGAGTAGGGAATGTACACACGCTTGATTTTCTTGCGGTACGCCGCCATACTCTTTTCACGCAGTCCGCCTATCGCGGTAACATGCCCTCTGAGCGTGATTTCACCCGTCATTGCGACATCGCTTCTTACCTTCTTGCCGGTAAGAGCCGATACAAGCGCCGTAGTGATTGTGATACCGGCACTCGGGCCGTCTTTCGGTGTCGCCCCATCCGGAAAATGAATATGTATATCCTTGTCGGTATAGAACTTCGGATCGATTCCGTATTCGTCCGCTTTGCTTCTTACGAAGCTGACGGCAGTTCTTGCCGACTCTTTTATTACGTCACCCAGTGACCCCGTAAGCTCCAGTTTGCCCGTACCGGGAAGTACGGCAACCTCCACGGGGAGCAGTGTGCCGCCGACTGCGGTCCACGCAAGACCGTTTACAAGCCCCACCATATCCTCTCGCTCGTCATCCTCGGGACGGAATTTGCGAACGCCCAGAAAATCTGCGAGATTTTTGTCGGTGATTTCAAGCTTTTCGGTGTTTTCGCTCGCCAGACGAACCGTTTCCGCACGGCACAGAGCGGCTATTTTTCTTTCAAGCACACGCACACCGGCCTCTTCTGTGTAGCCGTCGATTACAAGACGCAGAGCCTTGTCGGAGATTGACAGGTTCTCTTTTTTCAGTCCGTGCTCCTTAAGCTGTTTCGGAATAAGATGCTTTTTCGCAATCTGCACCTTTTCTTCGAATGTATACCCCGGAATGTCAATAACTTCCATTCTGTCTCTGAGAGCGTCCGGGATGCTGTATTTATCGTTCGCCGTTGTTATGAACAGAACCTTGCTCAGATCAAGCGGCAGTTCGATATAATGATCTTTGAATGCGAAATTCTGCTCGCCGTCAAGCACTTCAAGCAGAGCCGACGCAGGGTCGCCCTTAATATCAGAACCCAGCTTGTCGACTTCGTCAAGCAGAATGAGCGCGTTCTGTGTGCCGGCATCTATAAGCGCGTTGACGATTCTGCCGGGCATGGCGCCGACATATGTACGGCGATGTCCTCTTATTTCCGCTTCGTCATGCACACCGCCCAGAGAAATACGGGCATAGTTTCTGCCTGTCGCCCTGGCTATGGACTTCGCGATTGATGTCTTGCCGACTCCGGGAGGGCCCGCAAGGCAGATAATCTGCCCCTTTATGTCGGGCGACACGATAAGAGCCGCAATCATCTCCACAATTCTCTTTTTGACCTCTTTAAGGCCGTAGTGATCCTTTTCCAGAACCTTTGACGCCGCCTCAAGATTTGTCTTTTCTTTCGAGAATTTGCCGACGGGTATTTCAAGACACTTTTCTATGTACGAACGCAATACCGCCGCATCGGGTGAGGATGGCGACAGTCTGCGGTATCTCTCCGCTTCCGCCTTGAGCTTTGTCTTGCACTCGTCCGACCACTTTGATTTGTCAATCTGCTTTATGAACATGGCGGTATCATCGGAGTCGCTCTCGCCCAGCTCGTCAGAAATGGCCTTCATCTCTTCACGAAGGTAGTATTCACGCTGATTTTTGTCCATCTGCTGCTGGACCTTGTCTTCTATCTCGTTTGCCGTCTTGGCAACTTCGATACTGTTTAGAAGCAGCACGCAGGTGCCGAGTGCCCGGCGGTAAATGTTAGCTTCCTCGAGAATAATCTCCCTTTCGTTTGTCTGAAGCGGCACCGTACCCGCTATCATATCCGCCATTTCACCGGGGTTGTCTATATTGAATATCTCATCCGGGATGTCTGCCGGGTTTTCCGCTTCAAGTCGGCAGTATTCACTGAACAGCGAAAACATTCTTGCTATAAGCGCGCGTGAGACTATTTTCGGGTCTGCGTTCGTTATGTCCGTAACGTCTCTTGTAACGGTATAGTCGTCCGCGATTTCCGTTACCGTACCTGTGAGATACGGCTTTTCGGATGTTATCTCATCAAGACGGGCGCGTCTTTCGCCCTCTATTACAACACGGATAATATTTCCGTTTTCGGGCAGACGCATAAGCTGATGCACAACGCCTATAACACCCACTGAATACAGATCCTTCTGCGTGGGGTCTTCAACGGTTATGTTGCGCTGTGTTACGAAAAATATTTCCGTATCATCCTTGAATGCTTTTCTTAAAGCTGCGACGGAGGCTTTTCTGCCTGCGTCAACGTGTATTGTAAGACCCGGAAAAAGCACCGGACCTCTGAGTGCCACAATGGGCATGGTTGTTGTTTTTATTGGATTCATTAATAATTCTCCATAATGATAATTCACAAAGCGTAATTTACAATGCATATTCATAATGCATAATTCATAATGCATAATGCATAATGTCGGAAGTCCTGCGGACTTGATTTGTATAGCTTCGCTGACATTAAAGCTGATTTCAGTCGGTAACATTTATAATTTGCGAAGCATTATAATCCAAGGCACGTAGTGCCTTCCTCAGTCACTGGCCACTGGATACCGGATACTGACCACTCAATGCCAGGTACCGGCACTGCTTTCTCTTTGCTAATTGCACATTGTTAATTGCTAATTGCTACTTTCCCGACACCGTAACTCCCCCAAATGCCACATACGGCAGTACACAGGAGCCGTCGGTTATTGTTTCACGGCTTATGGCCTCAATGCTGTTGAGCATATCGGCAAAGTTTCCGCTTATCATTGTTTCTGTAAGAGCGTCCGTGATTTTGCCGTTTTCGATAAGAAAGCTGTTTTTCGCAACACCCGAAAAGTCGCCGTTGTTTGACGGCTCACCGCCCGAGAAGCGGCAGACCAGAATGCCCTTATCTATGCTTTTGATTATATCTTCAAGTGCCGTGTCCCCGGGGAGTACCTCAATTGCTCCCGATGAGCTTTTGGCACGTGTAAGCCCGGTTCTGTTTGCGGCATATTCCGAAAGACAGAAGCTTTCGAGTACGCCGTTTTTTATTATATCGAAATTTTGCGACTTGTAGCCGTCGGATGTTATCTTTTCTCCGCAGACTATTCTCTTGTCGTTCGGTATAACCGAAAGTGTAAAACAGTCACTTGCCACCTTCTGTCCTAACTTGTCCTTCCAGGGGGATGTGCCTTCTATGAGTGCGAAGTCGCCCGTGAAAGAGCCTTCTATAATCGAAATGAAGTCCGACAGACAGCTCGGCGAAAATACGGCAGTCGAACGGAATTTGCCTTCATACGATTTTGCCTCAAGCTCCTTTATCGCTCTGTTGAACATTATCCGCGGCAGGTCGGTGTCCATTATAACCGTGTTGGGATCAAGAAAATCAATATCGAATGAGTTAAACGATGTCGCCGTGTCCCCGTCGTGCGCGGAATACATAACGCCGACAGAATAGCTGCCGTCCTCCTCCGTAAAAAGCACACCGTTGGAGTTCGCGAAAACGTGCTTGCCGTGAGAATAGGAGGCTATAAGCTGTTCTATCATAATCTGAGGAAATTCTCTTTTTATATCATCCGTAAAGCGAATGAGCGAATCGAAAAACGCAGCCTTGTCGGGCTTTAACGCGCCGTCGACAAAATCCTCATTTTCTTCGAGTGCGGCAATTGTAACGGCATCATCCGGCACACCTGCCTCGGCTGAAATCATGCATTCCTTTACGGCGGAATCAACACTCTCTTTATCAAGACAGTTTACGGAGGCCGTACCTTTTTTCTTATCTTTTATCGCCTTTACGGCAATGCCCGATGAATAGACACTGCGAATAAGAGAAAATTCGCCTGCGTCGACGTTAAATTCTTCGCCCACGCCGCTTGAAACGCTGACCTGCGCCTTGTCCGCTCCCGCTTTAAGGAGCTCGTCAATAGCGTAAGCCGCCGCCTTTTTAAGCTCTTCCATTTCTGTATCCCCCTTATCTTCCGCCGATGTTAACCTTGCATCTGATAGCAGGACCGCCCATAGAAACAGCCATGGGCTGCTTTTTGCCGCAATATCCGGCAAAATCCCATGCGACACTGTCCGACACCATATCAACCGTCTTAAGCATATTGAAGGCTATGCCCGAAATTGTGGTATCACGAAGCGCTCTGCCGAGTTTTCCGTTTTTAATCTCATAGCCCATTGTAATGCCGAACATAAATTCACCGGTTGTGTCCGCCTGGCCGTTCTGTGTACGTGTAAGATAATATCCGTTGTCAATCGAGGCAATCATGTCTTCAAGCTTGTCTTTGCCGGGGTGAATGCATGTGTTTCTCATTCGTATAAGCGGCTCATCCGAATAAGCGTAAGCTCTGGCGTTGCCGGCAGGCGTCATGCCGAAATGCTTTGCGCTCATAAGGTCGTTCATGTAGCCCGTCAGAACACCGTCCTTGATTATGACGGCATCGACGGCCTTTGTGCCCTCATCGTCCGCGAAAACGGGCAGGGGGGCTCTTTCTCCGAAAGCCGTATTGGCGAAGTCCGTGAGGCTTATAATGGGAGACGCCACAACGTTGTCAAGATTTGTCGCCGCCACACTGCCGGCAAGCACCAGATCCGCTTCGGTTGTGTGACCGACGGCCTCGTGCGCCACCATGCCGCAGATTGAAGAATCTATTATGCATGTGCATACGCCCGCATCCGGATATATGCCCTCACGCTTTTTCATAAGCTCGGTGTAGAGAGTGTCTATCTGTTCATAAAAATCGGCAGGGGAGTGATAATATTCGTCAAAGCTCCCGGCTCCGCCGCCCAGAATATCGAAAATTTCAGCGGTCGAGCCGTCGGGAGTGTCAACCGACATTGCGACAATTATATATGTTCTCGGGAACAGCTGATGTGTAAAGCCGCCTTCTGAAGTGTACAGCGTCTTATCCGCGCACATTGTGCGTGCCGACACCGTGCGGGACGTGAGAAGCGGATATTTTTCGCCTATGTAGTCGTCAATCGCCTTGGCAAAGTCAATAAGCGTTTTCTGCTCTACATCTCTGTAAATATATTCGGTTTCGTATGTAAAAGGATTCGCGTTGTCGAGTGCTCCAAGATTTTTGGGTCTGCGGGATGAGAGAAGACAGGCATTTTCTTTTGCCGATGAAAGAAGTGTCGGCGCGAAGCCCCTGCGAAGTCCGCTTGAGGACGCAAAGCCCCACACTCCGTCGTCGTAAACTCTCGCCGACGCGCCCGTTGAGACGCTCGACACGTTCGATACAAGATTGCCGCTTAATACGGATACGTTTCTGCGGCTTGTCTGCTGTATTCGGAGTTCCGCATGTGACGGCACACCGCACAGCAGCTCTTTTAATTCATAAGACATTTTTCGTCGCCTCCGATAGAAATGTATTATAACATTATTTCATATTATATGCAACCGAATATTGACGAATTTTATGCGGTAAGATTTGCGATTGAAACGACAAGAACACCGTCGGGACGCCTGTAAGACGGACCTGTCGCGGTAAGTATCATCTTGAAAAGCAGAGTGCCGTCGTCAACGGTTTTTTCGAGCCTGTTAAGATTTGCCGCACCCTCTTCTATAAGCCTGTCCCCGCCGAGCTTGATTTCGACAGCCGCCCATTTGCCGTTGTCAAAATGGATAACAGAATCGCATTCAAGCCCGTTGCTGTCACGATAGTGCTTAACCGTCGCACCGATGCACGACGAATATATGCCGAGATCCCTTACCGCCATATCCTCAAAAAACAGACCTAATGTATTAAGGTCGTTCATAAGGTCATCGGGAGTTATTCCCAGCACCGCGGCTGCGATTGATGTGTCGACAAAGTGGCGTGTGGGAGTTGTTCTGACTACCGCTTTACTGCGTAAATTCGGATTCCACGCAGGTATGTCCTCTATGATAAACAGGTCACGAAGTGCATCAAGATATTCTTCCATTGTCTTTATGTCGACAGAGCGGTTGTTTGCTCCGTTGACATCCGCCAAAATTGTCTTAATCGGCGTTTCCGTCGATATATTTCGGGCGTAACTGCGAAGGATAAGCCGCAGAATTTCGGGATTTTTGTTTCTGAATTTTTCGTTGTCGCAATATTCGAAATTGAAAAGCCCTTCATAATAGTTCTGTGTGACATCAAGAGCTATATCCTCACCTGCCACAACACTCAGCGGCCAGCCGCCTCTGCATATGCAGTGCGCGATTTTCCTGAGATTCGCTTCTCTGTTCTCATTGAAAATGCTGATATCGGGATTTGTTGCCAGCTCCGACAGCGACACTGTGCGGCTTGAATCATTTGATTCCGCAAGGCTCATCGGTTTCATTTTTACGGCTGTTATTCTGCCGGCACCCGAATGATATATTTTTGTCTTATCCGCCGGTGTCGAGCTGCCCGTCAGAATGAACTGCCCGAACTCGGGGTTTTCGTCTATGCGGTTTTTGACCTCATTCCATATTTCGGGCACGGTCTGCCACTCGTCGATAACTCTCGGCGTGTCACCCAAAAGAACATTGCCCGTTTCCATTTTGGCAAGCTCGATTGTTCTTAATGTGTTGAGCTTTATAAAGCTTTTGGCGTAACGCATTGCGGTTGTGGTCTTTCCGCAGAATTTCGGACCTTCAATAACAACCGCACCACACGAGCGAAGCTTTTTTTCTATGATTTTTTCGATAAATCTGTTGCGGTATTCCGCCATAACAGCACCTCATAAATTATATTTCACTATGATTTTACGGCTTGAAACGAAAAAAGTCAAGCAAATTCCCATAATTGTGGGTATGCAATTCCCATTATTGTGGCAAGTTAACTCCAATTATTGTGGATTTTGCTTTGTGTTCCCGATAAATTTTCTTATTCTATTTACAACCACGAAAGTTTTTGATAAAATATCTTTGACTATTCTTTTCGGAGGCATTTTTATGAATTATACTTCTACAAGAGACAATTCTCTGTGTGTTTCCTCTTCAGTGGCGATAGCGTCCGGCATTTCCGCGGACGGCGGACTTTTTGTCCCCTGCGATATTCCGCATATTGACGCCGATTTTACCGCTTCGCTCGTCGACATGGATTATATTCACCGTGCGCGTGCGGTGCTTAAACTGTTCCTCACCGATTATTCAAATGAAGAAATCGAAAAATATACCGAGGGTGCTTACGGCACGGGCTTTTCTTCGGATGATGTTGCTCCCACAGTCCCCGTCGGTGACAAGCTCAACATTCTTGAACTGTGGCACGGCCCGACATGCGCTTTTAAGGATATGGCGCTTCAGCTTCTGCCCTATCTGCTCACAGGTGCGGCAAAGAGAACCGCAGGCGGCAAGGAGATTGTAATTCTCGTTGCGACTTCGGGCGACACAGGCAAGGCGGCGCTTGAGGGCTTTAAGGATGTTGACGGCACACGCATTCTCGTATTCTATCCCGAGGACGGCGTAAGCCCCATGCAGAAGCTTCAGATGGCTTCTCAGCTCGGCAGGAACGTAGGTGTCTGCGCTATTTACGGCAACTTCGACGACGCTCAGACGGGCGTTAAGAAGATATTCACCGACAACGCCGTAAAAGAAAAGCTTGCCGCGAACAACATGGCATTCTCTTCCGCAAACTCCATAAACTGGGGCAGACTTGTTCCTCAGATTGTATATTATTTCTCCGCATACGCCGACATGATTAAGCTCGGCAAGATAAAGAACGGCGACAAGATTAACATTACCGTTCCCACAGGCAATTTCGGCAACATTCTGGCGGCATATTACGCCAAAGAGATGGGGCTTCCGGTGAACAAGCTTATCTGCGCTTCAAACGCCAACAATGTTCTTACGGAGTTCCTCGAGACCGGTCACTATAACCGCAACCGTCCGTTCTATACAACGGTTTCTCCTTCAATGGATATCCTCATTTCAAGCAACCTCGAAAGACTTCTCTATCACCTTTCGGGCAACGACAGCGAGATTGTGCGTTCACTCTATTCGTGCCTTGCGAGGACCGGTGAATTTACCGTCGGCAGAGATATCCTCGATAAAATCAAAGAGCTTTTCGGTGCCGGTTGCTGTGACGATACGGCGACAAAAGAGACAATCTCCTATGTTTTCAAAGAGAACAGTTATCTCTGCGACACGCATACAGCCGTTGCGGTTAATGTATATCTCGATTACCTTAAAAAAACGGGCGACAATACGCCTAACGTAATCGCCTCCACAGCTTCCCCCTACAAGTTCTCGAAGGCCGTGCTTGAAGCAGTCGCCGGCAAGGACGCACTGACCGATGATGACTTCGCAATGGTTGACAAGCTCGAAGAAATCACGGGCGTATCCGCTCCCGTTCAGCTTAAGTCCCTCAAGGGCGCCGAAGTTCGCTTCAAAAAGACAGTCAAAAAAGAAGATATGGAAGCGGCGGTGTATGAGCTGCTTAATATCAGATAGTCCCGTGTTTGTGACTTGGTTGAAAACGGTAATTGACTCAAAAAAGCCTGTCGGGTTTTGAGTGTGGAGTTTGGAGTTGTTCGATGCGAAGCTTTTCAGCTAAAGATATGCAGAACATTCCGTTTTTGTAATTGATAAAACGAATTTTCACTCCACTCTTCACACTCCACACTCCACTCTAAGGGCGGTTTTGTGTCTGTGAAGTTTTTTGTGATTTTTGTGATGGCCCTTTTTTCTCTCGCCGACACGCACCTGTCGTTCGGCTGTGACAAACCCATGAATATTTTCAAGGGGTGGGACGATTATGTTTCACGTCTCGAAAACAACTGGCGTTCTCTGGTATCTCCGGAGGACGTTGTTGTCATACCCGGGGATATATCATGGGCGATGACAACCGAGGAAGCGACGGAGGATTTTCGCTTTCTCAATTCTCTGCCCGGCACAAAAATCATCGGCAAGGGCAACCATGACTACTGGTGGCAGACCATGAACAAACTTAATAAATTTCTGTCTGAGAATAATTTTGATACAATAAAGTTTCTGTTCAACAACGCCTACCGCTTCGGCGATATATCCGTCTGCGGTTCACGGGGATGGTTTTTCGATGCGGAAGGAGCTGACAGCGAACAGAATAAAAAGGTTATCGACAGGGAGGCGGGGCGTCTTCGCCGTTCGATTGAGGAGGGTATTTCTCTCGGCGGCACACCCGTTGTGTTTATGCACTATCCCGTGTCATTTGACGGCAAAACCTGCGAGCCGATTATGGATGTGCTGAAAGAATACGACATAAAACGGTGCTATTTCGGACACATACACGGCGACCGCTCGGGGCGTTTTGCCGATTATGAGGTTGACGGCATCAGATTTTCGCTTATCTCGGCAGACGCACTGGAGTTTTTGCCGAAGAAGGTTATGGTATAAGCTTGAAGTGGGAGATAGGTGCGTTGTATAGTGTGGAGTGTGGAGAGTGGAGTGTGGAGTTGTGGAGAGGCGAGTTGAAATCGGCAAGTCGCAGTGAGCTTATAAAGCGCGGAGCTTTATAATCCAAGACACGCAGTGTCTTCCGACATTGTTAATTGTTAATTATTAATTGTTAATTGACGATGCCCCGGTCCCCGGTCCCTGACCCCCGACCCCTTTTTCAGCGGACGGCAAATTTTCCCCAAAATTTTAAAAATAACTGTGGAAATTTGAATTTATATCTGCTATAATATCAAGGCTTATGTACACTTATGTGTAAAATTCTATCCGTTACGGATTTAGGAGGACAACAAATGTTAGTTTCAGCCGAAAAAACAGGCACAAACGACTACACTGTCTCAATCGGTATTTCAGCCGAGAATTTCGAGAAGGCAGTTCAGAAGGCATATCTTCAGGAAAAGAACAAGATAAATGTTCACGGTTTCAGAAAAGGTAAAGCACCCCGTGCAATGATAGAGAAGATGTACGGCGCAAACGTATTCTATGATACCGCACTTGACATTGCATTCCCCGACGCATACGACGAGGCTATTGCCGAAGCAAAGCTTGACGTTGTAAGTCAGCCGTTCGATTTCGATATCAAGAAGATCGACAAAGACGGCGTTGACATGACATTCAAGGTAACCGTAAAGCCCGTTATCGAGCTTGAAGGCTACAAGGGCATCGAAGCTCCCAAGGCAGAGGTTGAAGTAACCGATGCCGAGGTTGATGAGGAAGTCGCAAAGGCACGCGAGAACAACGCCCGTGAAATCACGGTTGAAGGCAGAGCCGCCGAGAACGGTGACATTGCGGTTATTGACTTTGAAGGCTTTGTTGACGGTGTCGCATTTGACGGCGGCAAGGGCGAGGATCACGATCTTGAGCTCGGCTCGGGCAGCTTTATTCCCGGCTTTGAGGATCAGATTGTCGGTCACAACGCAGGCGACAGCTTTGATGTAAATGTGACATTCCCCGAGAAGTATGCCGAGGATCTCGCAGGCAAGGAAGCAGTATTCAAAGTTACTCTTAAGGAGCTCAAGACAAAGGAGCTGCCCGAACTTGATGACGAGTTCGCAAAGGACGTCAGCGAGTTTGACACTCTTGACGAATACAAGGCCGACATTAAGAGCAACATTCTCAAGTCAAAAGAAGACAGAGCAAAGGCTGACTTCGAAAACGCAGTTCTCTCAAAGCTTGCCGAGCTTGTAAAGGAAGAAATTCCACAGTGCATGGTTGACACAACAGCCGGCAATCTTGTAGCTCAGTTCAAGTAC